>CAMTFK010000014.1 GCA_947071285.1 uncultured Bacteroides sp.
GTTACTTTGCAACCGTACAAATTAAACCATTTTATAGTATGAAGAAAATAGGAATATTTTATGGTTCCTCAACGGGAACTACGCAAGGCATTGCCGAAACAATCGCTTCTAAACTTGGTGTCCCCGCATCTGATGTAATCGATGTCAGTAAGATGAATGCCGACATGGTGAAAGGATATGAAGCTCTGCTTTTAGGAACTTCAACCTGGGGCGACGGTGAATTGCAGGACGACTGGTATGATGGCGTCAAAGTATTGAAGGATTCAGACCTGAAAGAAAAGACAATTGCCCTCTTCGGATGTGGCGATTCTGAGTCTTATTGTGATACTTTCTGCGACGGTATCGGTATCATATACGAAGACATCAAAGATTCCGGTTGTACCATCGTCGGTAAAGTGTCTGCTAAAGATTATTCTTTCTCCTCTTCTATTGCAGTGATCGACGGCATGTTTGTCGGACTCGCTCTTGATGACATCAACGAAAGTGATAAGACGGAAGAGCGTATCGACGCCTGGGTAAACGACATAAAAAATCACTTGGCATAACCTCTTTCATTTCATAGCCTTATAGTACTGTGAAAGAAAAGTACAGTGCACTTGATTTTAACTTTGCATATGTTTAGTTAGTTGTTTTTTGTTAAGGATGCCTGCGGAAGAATCGTAGGCATTTTCTTTTTTATTGTGACTCTATCAGGCGTAACTGTGCATACCGCCAAGCAGATAATTCACTCCGAAATAAGTCATCAGCACAGTAAGGAAAGCCAGCACCATATAACAATGGAAAAAACGGGGTTGCCGGAATATAGCCAGAGATTGCCCGTGAAATGCGGCACCATAGATCATAAAAGTGATTAAGGCCCAGACTTCTTTCGGGTCCCAGGCCCAATAACGCCCCCAGGAAACATTAGCCCACACGGCACCTATAAAAATACCGGCCCCCAGACAAAAGACTGCCGGATAAAGCATCAGGCGGCTAAGCAGCATTAATTGTTTCACCCGGATCTTTCGCCCGTCCGGAATCTCGTTGCCTACGTTCTCTTTTCTCCACCCCCCTATGCAAAATGCCAATAATCCGTTCAGCATCATAAATGCAAACAGGGCGTATGATATCATGATAAGAGAAACATGAATACTCAGCCACGGAGACAGCAACACCGGCATCAATGGAGTTATCTGAGGATTTTTCTGCCCAAGATAAGCCACTAATAAAGCGAATCCCGAGAGAAGAAATCCGAAAGGTAACACAAACGAGAAACGTCGCCGAAACAGGCACGTCAGTAAAAGTGCGCATAGCGCCATGAATTGCATCGTTTCATATCCATTGCTCAACGGAACGCGTCCACCAATATACCACCGCAAACTGTAACTGAAAAGTTGGCAGAAGAGTGACACATAAAGAGCGATAGTAAGAACAGGAATCAACTTGCCAGCCAAAGAACGCATGCTGCAATACAGCATGTAAAAGAATGCCAGCAGTCCCACCGCCAGATTGAACATGAACATCAGTTTACTGAACGGAATACGGTTATACAGCAATTCGGCACACACCTTTGTTTCAGATAAAGGCTTTACACTCCCATCTTCCGGCAAAGGGCGGATCAGTGTTCCGTTCCGAAGCATCAGTATCAATCCTACCTTTTCATCCGTTTCCATAATGGCCTTTTCCAACGAAGTCATTTTTTGATGAGGTTTCTGCCCGCCTTTCCAAAACTCCTGTAAACGATAGTTTTGTCCATCAAACAAGTCAGTAAGGCGGGCGTATGGAGACGACAGTTGAAGTAAATGACGGAGTTCCGCACTCTTTATATAGATCATCGGCTCATTCTGCCATACTTCCGGACGCAATAGCCAACCGCCAATCACTTGTTCGGGTGTCATGCCTCCATAAGAAGCGGTCCCGGTCAGTTTTAAAACAAAGTCACGTGCAAGCGTATTAAAAGGTACCACACGGTCGTGGTAAATCACTTGTTTGGAAACCAGACTATCCGCCTGTTTGCGTGCCAATGCAGGCAGACTTCTGTTTTCAGCCTGTACCGTTCCGCCCAGACCAACCAGCAGTAACACAAATACGCCTCCCTTTCTGAGCAACGGATGCCTGAGCAGCCTGCGAAACTCTCCCATACGGCTGGCAAGCATCCATAGCATAGAGATGCCCAGCATTATATATCCTGCATAAGTAACACATATCCCCCACGGGTCATAGTTCACAGACAACCAACTGCCCTGTTCGTTTTCATCAAAAGAAGACTGATAAAAACGATACCCTTGACGGAAAAGAATACGGTTCATGGAAATAGGTTCCGCATCCTGGATATAACTGATATAATCAGCAGGTGCCTCTGTTCCCGGATAATACTTCACACGGAAACTGTCCAGACGCAATGCGAAAGGCAGTTCTACGACCCGCTTGCTGTCCTGCTCTATGAAGCATCCCACCTCAGTGCCTACCGTGAGATGCATATATCCTTTCTTGCCACATAGATACGTAATCATGGCTCCCATCAAGATTACAAGGAAGGAGCCATGCAACAACAATGTCGGGAGACGCCGCCACAATTGCCGCTTGACCAGCGCGGCAATCATCAAGGCAGCAAGTACTCCCCACAAACAACAAAACCAAATCGTGTGATAAACATACTTTTCTACAAACTCTGTCCCATATGCATGTTCCATAAATGTTACCGCAGCAAGCAAAGCTACAAGACAGATATATAAAATGACAAGAGAAGACTTAAAAGGACGCATAATCCTCATTCTTCAAAGACTTGACACCCATGCACTCCATTTCTATCAGCCACCCCGGACGGCATACGGGTGCATGTACAAAGACTTTAGGAGTATCAGAAAAACGCTTGTCATACATCTTTTTCACAACCGTATAATCTGCAATGTCACGCAGATAAACAATCATGTGCCCCAAATCATCAAACGTGCAGTCTGCTTCTTTCAGCAAAGTTTCCACATTTTCCCACATCCGTTCAGCCTGCTTGCGGATGTCTCCGGGATGCACCACCTCACCTTTATTATTAATGCTTGCCGTACCGGAAATAAATACCTGACGGCGGTCACCGTAATCCACATAGGTGCCGCGTTCAAAACTGACACCGTATTCATAGGTAGGATTCAGATGTGTAGGAGCATAAAGAAAGTGAATTTGTTCCGTTTTCAAACCAGCCACAGCGTATGTATCCATTTGTACAAACACTTTCGGGTCTGCATGGCGCCCGCCGATACCTGTACTGGAAATATAATGTGTCTTTTCTGTCAGATTCTGGGTGACAAAGACTTCGTTACGTGCCTTTACCACACCGGCATAATTCACATCTACGTTTTGTACGAAGAACCAGGTGCGGATACAGTCGTTTGCCAATGTGCAGCCTTGTTCCATAAGTTGCATCACGTAATCGTTCAGCAGCAAACGGGTCTGATATTCTGAGCTTGCGGCACGATTGAAAGCACTGCCTCCCCAGAATTGACGGTAGGCCCCATGCTTCACTTCAAATAGTCCATTGTGCAATACTCGCGTCTGCACATTGGTTTGTAAATAAACCCACAAAGCTATTTTTGTTCCATCCAAAGGAGGCTGCTCCACAATGGAAAGGGCACAATCGGAACTCTCGGTAATAAGAGCCAGCAAAATGTCCGCCTGATTGGCTGCATCACTTAAAAAGCAACGTTTAAATACGGCTACAGCACCTTTTAGTTCACCTGCCAACAAATCGTTGTAGGCATCGGCTACCGCATTCAATTGTTGTTCATAAGTATCTTCGGGCCGGGTAGAATGAATCATCACATGATACTCTGAAACCCCTTGCTCTACCTCATATTTAAAAATCTCGGTCAATGTATTCTCTGATTGGTTAATTCGTTGTTTATTGTTGTTCATATCCAATATAAATTACTTGTTGTTCAAAAAAGCACCGTCATTAATCCAGTCATCTATCAGTTTCAAAGATAGCTGCTCTTTTTCAGAAAACAAATCCAAATGGTGCATATTCGTATCGCCATCTCTGTTTAAAACCAGATGCAAAAAACTTTCTTCTGCTTTGCCGGGCTTCACCAACAGTATATCACTGTTTTTATGGGCAGGTTGATTGACCATCGCATCATAACTTTTGCCTGCCGTCAGAAATAAATTACCTGATGCAGAACCAGTCTCACCATGACACATCGTACATTTCTTATCAAACACCTGAGACTGAATAGTGCTGTACATGCCGACATCCAATGTACCGGCATTTATCATGATGGTATCTGTTACAGCAGCAAGCTCCTCGCTTTCTATCGTATGAAAGTCAACGACACACTCTCTCAGGCGATTGACAACACATAATTTCAAGGCTGTCACCTCATCACCGATGCCGCCGAGTGTCATCACAATCTCACTTCCATCGGCCACATTGACGGGCAGTGACTTCGTGATAACTGCATACTCACTCTTATCATTGAAGCCTGCCACAACCACACTGTATCCGTCTGCCCAATTGCTGAGTCCACTGAAACGGCCTGTCAACTTCAAGGCGCGTCCTCCGCGTGCTATATCGACCTTCTGTTCATAGATTCTTCCGTCATCACACGAACAAAAACAAACCGTCATCCAGATAGCAGCAAAGAATAATATATAGTTTTTCATAACCACTCTCTTTCGTTTTTTTAGAAAGTATATTGCAGCATTACTGTTGCAGAATGAGTTGCCAAACCTAAATTATCGTTATCACGGTCGAGCTGCGTTTCATGACCTGTACGGGCAATGTACTGGTACATAGCCTGCAATTTCAGGTTACAACCCTTAAAGAAATAATTCATACCTACTGCCGGCATGTTCAGAAATCCGTCATCACTTGTACCGTTACGGTTGAAGAAGTCATAACGCAAGGCAGCCTGCAAGCAGGGAGCAACAAAGTAACCGCCTTGCACATAACCACCAAGGTAGTTGTAAGATTCATTAATTTTCTGGCGGTCAGTGAAGCCTACATTCATATAGTATGCTTCGGCAGCCAGATAGAGCTTATTCTTCAACATGGCAAATTCCAATCCTACACGGCTATCGTTGGTACTTTCATTCTCACTTTCCACATTAATGGAAGCTGACACACCGAACATGATTTTATCTTCCTTCAAACGGTTGGGGTTACCCTGAGTAGATGGCATCACACCTTTAGGCATGTAAGTGAAACGTCCTGCATACAGCAAAGAAGGGATGTGCCAATCGTCACTCATCGTTTTTGTAGCCGTGTTCACAGCAGCACCGGTACCATTGAACAGGCCCACTTCATAACCAAACTTGTCAGCCAGCAATCCGTGAATTTCGACACCCAAATCAAAGCCTGTACCGATATTGGGAGTTACTGCATTCAGGGAGTAAGGCAGAATGACGGAAGAAGTCAACGAAACGGGCAACTGCGGCAATAATGTTTCGCCCAACGTTGTCAGATAAGCATGTGCAAAGGGAGTCTTGAACTTACCGACACGCACTGCAAATTGTTTTTTGAATTGCACATCGAACCATGCTTGCTGAAGCAATGCACCACCACTGGCAGCCGCATTGATAGAAAGGTTGAAAGCTACTTTGCCAAATGCCTTACCAGTGAAACCCAGCACGGCATAAGGGATAGAAAAGCCGGAGTTGGCTATATTGTCCTGGTTGTATGCCTTATCCAGACCTTCATCGTCGTACCAATTGAAATTAGCACAGGTCTGTACCAGCAGATAGGGTTTGAATACAAAGTCACCCTTCTTTGTCTCGATAGTAAATCCCTCTCTTCCGGCAAGTGAAACCACACCGTTTTCAGTATCTTCTTCATGCTGTGCCATAGCAGCCAACGAAAGGGAGGCCATTACAACCATTAAAATTAATTTCTTCATAATTGCTTATTATAATACTTATTGGTTTTATTGTTCGTTATTCGTTTTTACAGTGATTTTAAAAATGCGACCATAGCATCACGGTCTTCTTTGCTCATCTTCTTGAAAAGATTCTTAGATGCTTCACCTTCGCCACCGTGCCACATGATAGCTTCCACAAAGTTGCGGGCACGTCCGTCGTGCAGGAAGTAAGTATGACCGTTCACGGTTTCTTGCAGTCCGATGCCCCAAAGCGGAGTAGTGCGCCATTCGTTGCCGCGGGCCAGACCACTTACATAGTTGTCATTCAATCCTACGCCCATGATTTCAGAACCCATGTCATGAAGCAGATAGTCGGAATAAGGATGAATTGTCTGGCTGCCCAACCACGGAAGACGAGTTCCATTCAACAAGACAGAACCGCGTGGTTTGGTATGCAGAGTGGTGACGTGACAGAGATGGCATTTAGCCTTATAAAAGTTCTGTTCCCCTCGCTTCACCTGTTCATCATTTATATTGCGACGAGCCGGAACGCTGAGACTCTGCATGTAGAGGTCTACGTTTTCCATTTCCTCCGTCGAAACTTCAAGCTGGGCATAAGAAAGTCCCATCATGCTGCCCTGGTTCACTTGTGCCTGTCCTTCGCAGATTTCTTCGGGATAACGACTATTGGTGACACCCATATCGCTGGAGAAACCAAGCTCTACCGTCAGGTCGGCATGCTGCGCCTTGTTACCGGACAAACCTAAACTTCTCACTCCTCTCTCCATGATATAGTTGCAACGACCGCTGATGCCATACTCGGGATAATTACTCTTTGCAGCAAGAGCTTCTATTTCAACAGGGTCGAGGGCCATCATCTGTCCCATACCTACGTGACGTAAAGGAATACGCACTGTACAGAACAAGTCTTCAGGTTTGATACTATCCGCATACCATTCATAAATGGAATAATTAGGTTTACAGAGTTCATACTTCTCACCATCAGGGAACTGGAAAGTCTCGTATGTATATTCTACTTTCAGCTTTCCTTCCGGCTTCACACCATAAATTGCCTGATCGTGGAGCACACGTCCATAATCCTGGAAGAAAGAGCCGTTCTTACGGCTAATATAAACCAACATAGACGAAAAGCCGGAACTGCCGGAACCACCTTCACTCCATAAGGTAGGTTGCGTACGTCCTGCATTGCGGTGACAGCTACCGCAAGAATAACCGGCATAAACCGGTCCCAATCCACCACCTATTCCGCTGCTACTGGTGCGATTGTCATCATACAATTTATCGCCACGGGTAAAACGTTTGTCGTATTCTCCCGTTATCCAGTCGGCAGACCTGTCATAAGCGAAAGAGGAGGTCAGGAAGTTGGTAGCAGTACCAGCCGAAAGGGCAAACCCGGCAGGTACTTCTATATCATCCACATCAATTCCATCGTTTTCGCAGGCACACAGTACTAAGAGCGAGCAACATATTGGAAATGTGTATTTTAATAAGCCATTCATTCGTTCTTGAATTATTATTGCAAAATACGTAACTAACATTTATCTTTTTAACGCAGATGTTGCGGAAGCAGCAGAATATTCATTTTATCCTGCCGTTTCCGCAAAATCTTATTTCCTGCAAACAGGAGTTTTACTGAACGGTACGAGCTTCACCGTCTTTGAATATCAGATATTCCAAAGTGTGGTAACCACGCAATGCCTGCGCACCGGCAATTTTATCATTGTCTTCATCATAGTCACCATCCCAATCCAAATCAGAATAGTTACCGGAAGTCAGAATCTGTACGATACCATCCTGGTCGAGTGGCCAGCTATCCATATTGGGGTCAAGACCTTTGTCGGCAACAGGACCGAAAAGGAACGCTTCACTGGTTTCCCACGGTTCGCGGGCAGTGAGCCATGCTGTGGCACAAGCCTTGAAGTTAGCATTGCTGGGAGAAGTACGGAAAGTTTCAACAGCATTGAAGAGAGCCTGATTTCCTGCTTTCAAGTCAGCATAGGTAGGCAATACAACCACATCCACATAATTCGCTACAACTTTTGACAATATGGTTTTATCAATACTCTCAATGCAACTCTTCAAACTTCCCTTGAGCACTTCCTCTAAAGTTGCACAAGCTTCCATAGCACTTACAGCTTCTTCGCTATTAATGTTGTTACGGAAAGGACTTGGGATAGCCCAGATAGCTGCTGCTGCATCATCAATAGCTTTTTTCACTTCTGTATCGAGAGAGGCATTTACTGCTGCTACTGCTTTTGAAAGAGATGACTCGCTAATAGTACCTGTACGTGTTCCGTAATAGGCATTACGAATGGAATAGATATTGTTACGATAGTCTTCACGAGAATGCCAGCTATACCATGATTCCACAGCATACAAAGCCTTTTCTTCATTATTATGTATGAAAAGGTCGTATGGGTCACCAATCTTGGCAGTACCTACTTCATTGGCAATATCGACACAACCGTCAATCAGTTGCTCAACACTCGTCAGAGCATCCTGATTCTTAAAGAAATTAGCATAACTGTCACCTTCGTTGTATTTCACTGCCCAGTCATCATAAAGAGCCGTGGCATCATTTACCAACAATTGCGCAACTACACGCATGTAATTTCCCCAACTACTTGCATTCTCTGGCGTGTAGTCCAGATTTTTAGCATCTACATCTGTGGTATCATCATCACTGCAAGCGGTAGCAGTGAACATCAAGCCCAAAGCCAGGGCCGACAAATAAAAAAACTTCTTCATATTACTTAAACATTAAATTATAAAAACCTATCTAAGACTATTTCTTCACAAACCAACCGACATAAGCTATGCCGATGGCAAACTCATTCTCATTGTTATATTTGGTAGATCCGAATACTTTGTTCGTACCAATCTTGCGGGTAGTGTAATCGGCTTTCACAACCAGATTGGGCAAAGCGAACCAGTTAAGTCCTGCCGTCCATTTACTCACCTGGCAACGTTTTTCAATCATGGCAGTTCCCTCAGCCTCTTCCTGCGGATTATAGTACTCATAGCGGGCATAAGGATAGATAACCGGACACTTCTTCTGCTGGAAGAAAGCACTCAAATTGACACCAGCCTCGAGACCATAGCACATCGCATTTTTAGCTACATTACGCATAGCACCATGATAGTAATTGGAATTATTGGAAAGAGTAACTTTACTTATCTTTGAAGAGTTATCCAAATCTCCATAAATGATATTACCACGGGCAGTGACATACTTATTCTTAAATTGCGCATCAGCAGAATATATTGTCACTGACGAACGGCCTACGCTGCTATACTTATAGTTCTTATCGGCGTTGGCTGTAACATCCCTGCAATAATAGAATGAAGCACCTACCCGCAATCCCGGCACACCTTTGTAGTCCAGACGAGCCACGTAAGCCGGTGAGGTGAAATTATCCGCTTCAAAGAGTCCTTGTTTGCCACCCGCAACCCAATTGTCACGACCGAAGCCGTCCGCATTCAGACCTGCAACAATCAGCGCCTGATAATCGAAGCGTGCATATCTCTTACCAAAAGAGCCGAAAAATTCCAAACCTGTTTCATGCCAGGTAGAAGGAATAATCGTTGTCTCACCCTCAGGACGGGAAGTTCCGAAGAAGTTGATAGGCTCGTGATGAGCGTTAGTCAAACCGATAGGTACAATCAGGTGACCTGCACGAACATTGAAAGCCGAATGTATCAGACGGGTAATATGGAACTGTTCGAGAGCTACTTCCCCACCCTTTTCCATTTCCGTTTCATACTCACCGTTTTCTGAATTTTCAAGTTCTGTTTCGATACCTACACCGCCTGCTTCAAATTCAATTTCAGCACCCAGTATCCATTTAGAACTGAACTTGTAGTCAAAAGCCAACACAAAACGGGGAATAGCAATAGTGTTGCGATGATCGCTATTATCGACGCCGCCATAGAAACGGTTTGTTCCGTAATTCATGAATTTCGCCACCATCTCTCCGTATCCGCCAAAGCGGAACTTTTTGTAGTCATCGTCATTTGCTACCTGCTCTTTTTTCTCTTTTTCCGCCGTGGTTTCCGTTTGTTCTTCCACTGAGATAACTTTTTCGGGCTCAACAGCCTGTAAAGTATTGGTAAAGAACAAGAAACATAGGGCGCACAAGCCTGTTAATTTTTCCATCTTTTATCTTAAATTTTGTTGGCGCAAAGGTAGAGGGAGTTTAAAAGGCGAACAATACCCAAATGTGAGTATAATATCATTAAAAATAATAACATGTAGGTACTTTTACGAACGTTTTTTCTCTTTGTTCTTTTTTACAAAGCAACAATTAGCAAATCAGACAATGACTGTATATGAATGCTACTCAGAAAAACAATAAGAACAGATAGCATTCCCCATCTCTTACAATTAGAAGAATGACCAACTATTTTTCCACTACGAGTTAATTTTACCATATAGCAGTTTACATCTTTAATTATTCGCGGCAAAGTTGCGTGCTTTTGGCCATCTTGACAATACCCAATAATTGTGATTTTTATAAAAATCTAACAAAAAACCATCATTAATAGGTATTTCAAGAAACACGGATTCTCCCCTACTTTGCAACCGGAAAAAATAAAGTTCATGCAATACCCAAAAGATGACATACAAAAAGATATTCTGAAAGCCGCCGAGAAAGTTTTCTTGCAGAAAGGCTTCCCGAAAGCATCCATGCGCGAAATAGCACAAGAAGCACAGGTGGGTTTAAGTAATATCTATAATTACTTCAAGAATAAGGACGAGCTCTTCCGCACAGTAGTAAGACCGGTCATCAGTGCATTCGACAGGATGCTGCACGAACATCATGGACGCTATGGAGCAGACATCATGGAAATGTATTCCGCCGACTACCTACGATATGTGATAGAGGAATACATTACATTGATACAAGAGCATCGCAAATTATTAGTATTGTTGTTCTTCCATGCACAAGGCTCTTCGCTGGAACGCTTTAAAGAGGAATTCACCGAACACTCCACCTCATTGGTGAAAGAGTATTTCAAAGATATGAAAGAAAAACATCCTCAAATGAACATCAACGTATCCGACTTTTCCATCCACCTGCACACTGCGTGGATGTTCACCATGTTTGAGGAATTGATAATGCATCGAGTCGGGATAGGAGATCTGGAACAGATAGTGACGGAATACATCACATTCGAAGTAACTGGTTGGAGAGAGCTTATGAAAATATAAGCTCTCTCTTTTTTTGAATGGTTTTGAATATTGTTCGTTTTTAAAATGTAATAGATTATGAAAGAGAAAAGGAAAAAGAAAAAAGGAATCGCCCGCCTGTTTGAGATTGCAGGCGAGCGGAAAGGGTTGCTTATATTGGCCGGCATTCTGTCGGCAGGAAGCGCTTTGTGCATGTTGGTGCCTTATTGGTCAATATATCGCGTGTTGCAGGAACTGCTGGAACATGCCGGCAATCTGGCACAGATAGACAGTGAATTGCTGATATACTGGGGATGGTTTGCTTTCTTCGGGTTGATTGGAGGGTTATTGCTGCTTTATGCGGCACTGATGGCCTCGCACGTGGCGGCATTCCGCATCCTTTACGGTTTGCGCATCAAATTGTCGGAACACATCGGACGGTTGTCACTGGGATACCTGAACGGCACGTCCACCGGAAGCATCAAGAAGATTATGGAACAGAATGTAGAGAAGATAGAAAACTTCATCGCGCATACCATCCCCGATCTGGTAAATGTAGTAGCTACGGTGAGCATGATGTTTATCATCTTCTTCTCGCTCAATGGCTGGATGGCGGCAGTCTGTTTGTTTTGCATCGCTCTAAGCATAGGTTTGCAATTTGCTAATTTCTTCGGAAAGAAAGCGCAGGAATTCACTAAAATCTATTTCGATACACAGGAACAGATGAGTGCATCGGCCGTGCAATATGTACGTGGCATGCCTGTAGTGAAGATTTTCGGCCAGAGTGTACGGTCGTTCCGGCGTTTCAATAGCGAAATTGAAGCATACAAGGAGTATGCGCTGAAAGTGTGCGATACTTATGAATCCGGAATGGTGACTTTCACCATATTGCTGAACTCTCTTATCACGTTTATTCTGCCGGTGGGCTTACTCCTGTTGAGCCATGAGCCGCACAATCTGGCACTGGCTGCCATTTACCTGTTTTTTATTGTCATGGGCCCCGGCGTGGCATCTCCTATTTATAAACTGATGTTCCTCGGATCGGGTACACGGGAAATTGATGAAGGTGTAGAACGCATCGACCGCATCTTCTCCGAACAGCCTGTGCCGGAAGCACAAATGCCACAAGTACCTGCGGGTTATGATATAGAATTCCGTAAAGTGAGCTTTGCCTATGAAAACAAGGCAGAAACAACACGTACCGAAGCATTGCGCAACATCAGCTTCACGGCACGCCAAGGCGAGATTACGGCATTGGTAGGACCTTCGGGTTCCGGCAAATCCACGGTAGCCAATCTTATTCCCCGCTTCTGGGACGTAACAGAAGGTGAAATACTTATCGGCGGAATCAACATCAAGAATATCTCCACTGAAAAACTGATGGATATCGTTTCCTTCGTTTTCCAGGATAGCTTCCTTTTCTTTGATACGCTGTATGAAAATATCCGGGTAGGTAATTCCACTGCGGGACGTGAGGAAGTGATAGCTGCTGCGAAAGCGGCACAGTGCCACGATTTCATAGAAAGTCTGCCGCAAGGTTACGAAACCCGTATCGGTGATGAGGGAGTTTATCTTTCGGGGGGTGAAGCGCAGCGCGTTTGTGTGGCAAGGGCTATCTTGAAAAACGCCCCTATCCTGGTGCTGGACGAAGCCACTGCTTTTGCCGACCCGGAGAACGAATATAAGATGCAGCAGGCTTTGCAGCATCTGATTCAGAACAAGACCGTCATCATCATTGCCCACCGCCTTTCGTCCATCGTTTCGGCACAACAAATCATTGTGCTGAATGAAGGAGAGCTGATGCAGCACGGGCGGCACGAGGTCTTGAGTAAAACAGAAGGTTTATATAAGAATATGTGGAACGCTTACACCGATGCGTTCCATTGGGAACTAAACAGTAAGAAGGAGGTAAAAGAATGAATGCAATAAAAAATATTACGATAGGACACACCGAACGGCTTCGCAAGCCTGTGGGCTACACAATGCTTGCCAACCTGGTGAATATTGTCCCGTTCTGCCTGTCCATCGAAGCAATCAATGTGATATTCCGTGCTTTCGACGGTAGCGGAACACCACTGAACACAGAACGGCTCTGGATTATCTTCGCTATACTTGTAGCGTATGTGTTTGTCATGGTATTTGCCGAACGGGCTTCGTATCGTGCCAACTTTCGGGGTGCTTACGAAATGAGTGCAGCAGGCCGCGTCAGTCTGGCGGAACATTTGCGGAAACTTTCATTAGGTTTCCTGTCACGTCGTGATCCGGGCGACTTGTCATCTATGCTGATAACAGACTTCACGATGGCGGAAACCGGAATTTCGCACCATCTGCCCCAGTTAATGGGAGCACTTGTTATGCCGGTACTCGCCTTCCTCGGATTGCTATGGATAGACTGGCGGATGGCTGTTGCCATGTTCATCGCACTGCCGTTTGCTGTGGGAATTTTGTTTGGCAGCACCTATATACAATACAAACTGAGTGGCAAGCAGATTGCAGCAAAAATCAATGCAGGCAACCGATTGGAAGAATACTTGCAGGGAATACGAGTGATGAAAGCCTACAATCTGCTGGGTGATAAATTTGTCCGTCTGAAAAAAGCTTTCGCAGAACTGCGCCGTGCGTGTATCCGTCAGGAGGCGTTGCTCGGTCCGTTCATCCTATTGTCTGTCACACTGATACGGGCAGGGCTGACACTGATGATTCTTTGCGGTACATACCTGCTTATAGGTGGAGATTTATCCCTGCTCACATTTGTCATGTTCCTCGTCGTCGGTTCCCGTGTCTTCGATCCGTTGACTTCGGCACTGACTAACTTCGCAGAATTCCGCTATTTCTCCATCGCCGGAGGGCGCATCCTCAACCTGATGAATGAACCGGAAATGCAGGGAAGCGGGGAAGCACCCCAAAGCGGTGACATCACTTTCTATCATGTATCGTTCGGCTATCAGAAGAAACAAGTGCTGCATGATGTTTCAGTGACGTTGCGCAAGAATACGCTTACCGCACTGGTAGGTCCTTCGGGCAGTGGGAAAAGTACGATGCTAAAGTTATGTGCCCGTTTCTACGATCCGCAGCAGGGACAAGTTTTGTTCAATGGAGTAGACATGAAGGAGCTGGAACCGGAATCGCTGATGAGCCATATCTCGATGGTTTTTCAGGATGTTTATCTGTTTCAGGATACCATTCGTAATAATATCCGCTTTGGTAAGACAGATGCCACAGACGAAGAAATAGAAGCGGCTGCACGCCAGGCATGTTGCCACGACTTCATCATGCGATTGCCGAAAGGGTATGATACACAGGTAGGTGAAGGTGGCTGTACCCTATCAGGCGGAGAGAAACAACGTATTTCCATCGCCCGCGCCATACTGAAAGATGCCCCTGTCGTACTGCTGGATGAAGCGACCGCATCACTCGATCCGGAAAATGAAGTGGAAGTGCAGCGTGCCATCAATACACTGATTGCAGGACGCACGGTTATCGTTATCGCCCATCGGCTGAAGACGATTAAGAATGCCGATAACATCGTGGTACTGGAAGAAGGACGCATTGTAGAGCAGGGCAAGCATCAGGAACTGCTTGATAATAATGGTCTGTATGCCCGATTATGGGGGATACAGGAAAAGACGCTGGGCTGGAAGTTGTAGTGATTATCTAACGACCTAACACAAAAAGAATGTGCAAATACTCGTCTGGAATATAACCCGACGACTTTTGCACATCCTTTTTTCAGCTTTTTTAAATAGAGTCTTTTAAAAAGCTTATGATAACTGGAATATCTTCAAATCATCCTCCACATCGCTGATAGTGCCTATCTGGAAAGTATCTACCAGCACCTTCGCTACATTAGGCGACAGGAATGCCGGCAACGTAGGTCCTAAATGAATCTTCTTCACACCCAGGCTTAACAGTGCCAATAAAACAATGACCGCCTTTTGTTCGTACCAGGCAATGTTATATACAATAGGAAGTTCATTAATATCGTTCAGTTCGAACACTTCCTTCAATTTCATTGCGATGACTGCCAAAGAGTAGCTGTCGTTACACTGTCCGGCATCCAACACACGAGGAATACCATTGATGTCGCCCAAAGGCAATTTATTGTAACGATACTTGGCACAACCTGCAGTCAGAATAACCGTATCTTTGGGTAATGCTTTGGCAAACTCAGTGTAGTAGTCACGGCTTTTCATACGTCCGTCACACCCTGCCATCACTACAAATTTACGGATAGCGCCACTCTTCACAGCATCCACCACTTTGTCCGCCAGTTGCAACACCTGATTGTGGGCAAAGCCACCGATAATCTCACCATGTTCTATTTCCGTGGGCGGCTGGCATTGCTTGGCTATCTCGATAATTTCAGAGAAGTCTTTTCTGCCTTCGGCATCTGCCTGAATGTATTTACAACCGGGATAACCGGTAGAGTTCGTAGTGAACATACGTTCTTTGTATTCAGCATTTGCTAACGGGGGAACAATACAGTTCGTAGTGAACAGGATAGGGCCATTAAAGGTGGTGAACTCTTCACGTTGTTTCCACCATGCATTTCCATAGTTGCCCACAAAATGAGCGTATTTCTTGAAAGCGGGATAATAGTGTGCAGGAAGCATTTCGCTATGCGTATATACATCTACACCTGTGCCTTCGGTTTGTTTCAGCAACTCTTCCATATCTTTCAAGTCGTGTCCGCTTATCAGGATGCCCGGACGCTTCCCTACTCCGATATTTACTTTAGTAATCTCTGGATTACCGTAACGGCTGGTGTTCGCCTTATCCAGCAGAGCCATGGTCTTCACGCCATATTCTCCGGTTTGTAGCACCATCTTCACCCATTCGTCTGCTGAGGGTGACTTTGCAGCGCTGGCTGCCAAAGCATGTTGCATAAAAGTGTGAATAGAGGCATCATCATAACCCAGGCGCATAGCATGTTCCAGATAAGCAGCCATACCTTTTAATCCATAAGTCATCAACTCTTTCAGAGAGCGCAGGTCTACGTCCGGCTCACGCAACACACCAACCATCTCTGCCTTAGAAGCATATTCTTCACGGTCACCCCGCCATTGCAGTTCGTCAATTGACGGTAGGGAAATCCCCTTAGTTCCAGCTTCTTCCATCAACCGATTGCGCAATTCCAACCCTTTATCAACCCTGCGGAGAATACTTTCATCATCGAAGTTCGCATTCGTAATAGTGCAGAACAAAGAATCTACAACGAAACTATTCACCTCAGGAGATACAGCATGTCCGGCATTCCTCAGTTCGTCAGCGAGTACCGATACACCACGCACCACAAACATCAGCAAATCCATTGCCTTTGCCGTATGACTTTCTTTTCCACACACACCTTTCAGGATGCAACCAGTTCCTTTCATGGTTTCCTGACATTGGTAACAAAACATTTTAGCTTCCATCATCATATTCTTTTTATTTAGTTATAAAATAATCTCTAAAGAAGATAAGCGGCATCTCAGCATAACTTTTTCATGCAAGCATGAAAGTTCTGCATTCGATTTGCATTATCTTTGTGCAAAGATGGAGCGTTTGCGACAGATAAATTGTCACCTATGTTACATCCAATCACAAAAAACTAAAAAGAATGGAACCACATGTATTATTGCAGATGCCATTGTTTCAAGGTACAACAGAGGAGACGTTATTACGGTTCATCCTCTCTCACCAACATATTCTTAAATCTTATAAACCGGGAGATTTCATAGCCTTGCAAGGAGACATATACCGTTCACTCTACATCCTGTGCAACGGAACCGTCCGCACACAGATGGTCAGTGCCGAAGGAAAGCAACTGACCATAGAGACCTTGCAGGCTCCCAAACTCCTTGCCCCTGCGTTCATCTTTGCATCCGAAAACCGTTTCCCGGTAAATATCGAAACCCTGGAAACGGCCGAAGTACTTATCCTGAACAAAGATGCATTCCTGGAATTCATGCACCAGCATCCGATAGTCATGCAAAATTTCCTGAAACTGATATCCGACCGCAGCCTCTTCCTCTCCAAGAAGCTGAATGAGTTTGCCTTGCAGAGCCTGAAATCACGCTTACTTAATTACATAAAGATGCACGGTACCCTCACTTCACAACAGGAAGTCGCGCACATACTTGCCGTAGCCCGCCCATCGCTGGCCCGTGCTCTTTCCGAATTAACCAACGAAGGGTGCATATGGATAGAAGGAAAAGAGATGCGGATTGACGAAGAAAATGCCAAGAAATACCTATAAATTCAAGAACTCTTACCTTCATTTCGCACGGCATTCGCATATAATTCTTATATTTGCACAACCAAGCATCTAAATATACGCAATGAGAAGAATCACTCTGACCGATGAATATAAAGAGCAATTGTTCCTCATTCCCCTATTCCGGGACTTACCGCTCAACATCAAGCATTCATTGCTTGACAGATTGGACATCTCAGTATATGAAGTCAACAAGAAAGATATAATAGCTACCCAGGGAACCCTTTGCAAAAAACTATACGTATTGCTGGAAGGAAAACTGCGGGTCGATATCATCGATGGATTAGGCAATGAAGTCATGATTGAGTATATCGTAGCTGCACGCGCATTTGCCACTCCCCACTTGTTCAGTTCGGACGGGACACTACCGGCTACTTTTACAGCCATAGAAGATGGAATACTACTCACGGCCAGTAAAGAATCTATGTTCAAACTCATCAGTGAAGAACCAAAGATATTACACAATTTTCTATGTATCACCGGTAACTGCAATGTCTGTACGGTAACGCGCCTAAAAACACTTTCACGGAAAACAGTACGGGAACGCTTTGTGGTCTATCTGCTGGAACACAGGAAAAAGAATACCACGACGGTGAACATTATACATAACCAGGCCACGCTTGCCGAATATCTGAACGTAACCCGCCCGGCACTGTCGAAGGAAATCAATAAGATGATAAAGGAAAAAATTATAGAAATGGAAGGAAAAACAGTACGGATTCTGGATGAAGCATTATTAGAAAAGTACGTATAAGATACCTCCTATACGTACTTTTCTTCTATATTATCTTACCACTTTACAAACAATACACGGGGATTGATATTGACTGAAACCCATCCCCAGTCTTGCCAACTTTTATGATTGCCGCCTTTCACAATGTCCATAGTCTCTGTTCCGCGCATGATTGAATACCCGGCAGAGAGTTTCACATCCTTCATCACCGACCAGTTGATCTGGTAATCCATTTCCGAGCCTAATGCTTTCTTCAAGCCTGATAACTTTGCCGCTGTAGAAAAATGATGGTAGTTCAAGTCCATATCCACCTTATCGGAAGCACGGAAACGAACGCCCAGACGCTTGTCAAACAAACCGGGAGCATACCCGGATACAAAGTCAGAAGCATAGAAATAATCCATGGCACCATAGAATTTATGGTGCGTCCCGTACAGGGGATTGAATGCTTTATACTTGTCGCCGCTGCCGTTACTACCGCTCAGATAATCTGCACTTGCCACTACTGTCCAAGTTTTATCAATGGCATAGGCGGCTTGCAGACTTGCCATGAAAGCGGATACTTTTACTGCTTTCTGGTTTTTCCCTGTCTGATAATAGAAGGCACCGTCTACGTTCCAGCCACTGTTTTTGTAAGTGAGGTAAGTTCCCATCGTTTGCAGGTAGCGGGTATGGGAAGTTTTAGTGGCTGCATCTCCTGTTTCCAAGCCCAGATTCATGAATAATAATGAAGCTCCGAAAGGTGCCTGATCGGGCGTATAGTGATACCAAAGTGTTTGCATATTCTTGTAAGGCTGTGCTCCGGCTTGATAGTAGGTGCCGCCTATCTTGGTCTCATCATTCTGGTTGAAAGCAAGGATAAGGTGCAGTTGGTTATTTTTGTTGGCATACCCCAGTTTCAATGCATCATGGTAGCGTCCGGCTATGTTCCAGTCCAGTCCACCCAAAATACGTTCGTCATCGTAAACAAGGCTTTGACGTCCCAGTTGGGCAAAGAAACCTTTGCCGAAGTTCAGTTTGGCCCATGCCTCGTTCATAATGAAACGGCCGTTCTTGTCAATCTGAGGGTCTTGTCCCCATACACCGACGTGCTGTGCAGAGATTTTCATCTGCAAGTCGGAACGCTTGTACTCCATAGAGAGACGTGCACGGTTGTTGATGAAACCCGCAGGCTCCTCCCCTTCATTGCGGGGAACCAAAGCACCGTTACGATACTCCGCGCGGGGTCTGATTTGGATAGACATTGAAAAATTATTCTCTTTTTCTGTAGTTTGCGTATACGCCATGCTTGGCAAAAGCATGAGAAGCATTGCCCAATAAGTAGTTTTCATAATGATTATCAGTTTAAATTATAAGTATGAATACTTGCTCCCTGTGCGGAAGGCAGGTAGTTGATGCCATACCAGCACATTTGCAGTAAAACAAATGATATCAGAAGTAGAATTAAAGCCTTGCGATGCAGTAGCGGTTTGCCGAGACGGAAATGTACATATATAAGGTAAGAGAACCAGGTGGCAGCCGCCCATGTTTCTTTCGGGTCCCACGACCAGTAATGTCCCCAAGCCTCCTTAGCCCACACAGCGCCCGAAAGCATGCCCAATGTCATAAATGCCAGACCTACGTAAGTCAGGTTATCGCACAAGTCCATTTCTCGGCTCTCAATCGGTTTCTTCTTGAACCATAGCAGATAGATGGCCATCACCGCAGCCGCTCCCAACATGGCATAAGCAAACATATACACTATGACATGCGGCGTAAACCACGGACTTTGCAAAGCAGGCATCAGGGTTTTGTTGTGTATCTCCGGTTTGAAGATATTGATACAAATAAATACCAGCGACAGGATAAAACTGAAACTAAGTATCCACTTATACCTCCAGCGACTATAAGTGATAAGTCCGGCCAGCGGAAGGAAGAAAGAATACCACAGGCGGGTCTCCCCCATCGTCCGCATAGGCGGGCGTTCCAGTGAAATCCACATACCCACAATGAAGCAGAAGAAGATGGCAAGTCCTATCAGAGTAAGCCCGCCTACTATCGCCGGTTTCCTCCCCCGCCAGGCGGCAAAAGCGCCGAAGCCCCAGAAGTGCAGGGCAGCAATGGCAAACGGTACAAAATAATCCCACGTCATTCAGTGTCCTCCTCTTTTCTCTTTTGTACGTTAATAAACAGACAGACAGCGCCAAGCATCATCATAACGATACCTGTGTAAACAGCCGGCAACCACGGGTCGCGAACCAACTCGAAAACACTGATGTCGCTCCAGCGTCCCTTCGTGTCATCATAGCTCAATTGGTAGATATTCCATCCCGCCACATTCAGGGGGTGGTTCACTGCAATCGTATCTTCCACTTGCTTGCCGTCTTCCATATAGACTTTCACTGTCGATGCAAAACGTTGCGGCTCACGCTCCGGCATGATAAGGCTTGTCAGTGAGTCGAGGCGCAATGCCTTATAAGGGAAAATGAAACTGCCGCAACTCACCCAGCCTTCTTTCGCAGCTTTCGTCTTCTTGTTCAGAGCTTGCAGGTAAACGGCATACGTGGCACCTACGGAATGAAACTCGGTAAATTTCAATGTATCTTCCGTAGCAACGGAGGCTGCCCACGGAATAGTCTGCCGGATGGATATCAACCAGTCAGCCAATTGCCCGTCCGTCACACCTTCTTCCAGCAACAGATGTTCCGGTGTTTTTTCGGGTAATGTGCGTCCTGTTTCGTTGTCAATCAGCATCAGTTTCGGAGGATATTCGTCAATCGTGAAGTCTTTCAACTCGATGGCAAGTGGAAGTTCTATCAACTTGCCGTGTTCGTCGGTTGCCCGCCACTCGGCATTGTCTATACGGGTAGTCATCCGCAACCTGTGCATATCGGCGTTGCCTAACGTGGCCGTAACCAAAGCGATGAACAGCCCGGCATGATTCAGCAGAAAAGAAAGCTTCTTCCACCTGAAAGGAAATCCTGCACGGAGCGTAGTCAGTCCCAACACCGTCACCAACCATATATAGAGCAATACGAAAGGCCATGCCGAAAGCATCCGCGAGAAACCTAACACATCCGCCGGATGGCCGGAAGGTGCTTGGCGAATGAGTCCCATCACCACCGTAATGCCCGCCACCCACAGGAGGGAAGACACCGCCGCCGTATAATGACTCATCCATCCAAAGAAATAAACACGCTTGCGCAGGCAATGCATAGCTACTATCCCACCCAGATACACCACCAATACAATGATGTTCACCGGGTAAGCGAACAAACTCCAGTTTATCTCGCCTATAGTCACCTGCAACAGCCAGCCTGTCACCAGCAGACCTGCGCCAATCAAGCAGCCTTCTTTATATCCCCACGGTCTTTTCCACATATACCTCTTTCTTATTTCTGAGCCAGACGACCGTTAGCTTTTGCTTTCTCCAACCAGGCGGGTACGGTGGTCTTCAGGAACTTGTCCTTAGCAGCTCTTTCCGCATCCATATCCAGGCCGATATATCGTTGTGCCTTGTCCTTAGTAGAAATATCCGGCATGGGCACATCATCCGTATAGCCGTGTTTGGCCAGTACTTTCGATACAGCCAGACGAGCCTGCATAGCCTTATCCAATCCATGTGAAAGGATACGTTGGATTTCTTGCGGAGCGTGGAAAGAACCACCGTGAGAAGCCACACCGAAATCCCAACGCCACTGCGACTGGCGGATAAGGGCGAGTACATCCTTCATCTGGTCGTCCGTAGCCCCTTTGTCCCAGGCAAACTTAGCCTCGATGTGAGCTTTGGCAAGTTCTTGTTCCAGACGATTACGGATTTCATTAGCCTTACGCTGACGCTCGTACACATTATTACGCAATGTTTCTTCACTTTCGCGATGACAAGTCTGACAAGTGCGGTCTATCATCGCCAACGGGCTTTGAATATGATGGTCGCTGAACTTCACGCCCCCCTCACTCTTATAAGGCATGTGACAATCGGCACAAGAGACACCTCTCTGCCCATGAATACCCATCTGGGCAATTTCATAATCGGGATGCTGTGCTTTCAGTATCGGTGCGCGGCTCAACTTATGAATATAGTCATAGAAACCTTCATTATCATAATAAGCCTCCATATCTTCCACCGTAAAGCCTTTATCCCAGGGGAAAGTCAGATATTTGCCATCCCCCTTGAAGTAATATTCCACATGGCACTGCGCACATACCAGCGAACGCATTTCCTGCGGAGTAGCTTTCGTGATGTCCCTTCCCTGGCGTGCGAAAGCCTCGATCAAAGCCGGACGGCTGATATGCAGATTCATATTCTCCGGTTCGTGGCAATCGGCACATCCGATAGGATTCACTATTTCAGAACCCATAGCGCCCCACTTATTATTATAGAAAGCATCCACACCAACGGCTTCCATCATGCGGGGAACATCCGGACTCTTGCACGTCCAGCAAGTAGAGGGTTGCGGACCGTCTTCCGCCGTGGCAGGCGCACCCGTACGGAGGCTTGCCGTGATGTCTTCAATCGCGTGCATGTGTCCGCGGGGGGTGGAATAATCTTTAGAGAAGGCATATCCCGCCCACAGAATCACCATTTCGGGACGTTGCTCCAACACATCAACGGCGATGTTTCCGTTGAACTCGCTTTGGAAATCAGTCTTAGCCGTCTCCGTCCAGGTCTGATATTCACGGGGGAAATCATCTTTGAAGACTTCATTACGGGCTTCGATGCCTGTAATGACGGTCTTGCGGTTATTGAACACGCTTGCCAGTTCCGCCCGTCGCTCTGTCAGTGCGGAAACACATAATCCTAATACAAACACGACCACCATCGAACCGCCGAACAGCAGCCAGCCTTGCCATGATTTCAATTTCTTTTCCATACGTATATTGATTTTATTTCATTTTCATTATTTCTTCAGCATCTTTTGCAGCCACTCCGGCACGGGCGACTCGGGATAAGGAACCAACGCATTGGGCGTAGCCGACAATGAGTTCTTTCCGCCATGCGGCACGTCACGGTGGCAGTCCCAGCAAGCCTTGCCCTCTCCCACCTGAGACATCATGTAGTCTATCTTCCCGGTCTTCACGAACTCCGTGTTCAGTTGCGTATGGCAACGGATGCAATTGTTCATGATTACCTCCGAACTGGCCGCATGAGCCTTGATAACCTGCGGCTCGCTCTTGGTGAGAAAAGCCGCCACGTGCTTCATACCGTCCATCCCTTTGAACGTCCATTTCTTGACGGCGTTCTCATGGGGAACATGACAGTCATTACAAGTGGCATCACGACTATGCGAGCTGTGAAACCAAGTGGCATAATAAGGTGCCATGATGTGGCAGTTCACGCATGCCGATGGATCATCCCCCAGATAGGTATGCGCCCGCAGCAGATACATGAACAAGCCTCCCCCGCCCACAACAATACCACAGATGACAATCGCGGCCACTTTCCATTTGTACGAAGGTAAAAACCTGTTTATAAATGACAATTTCTTCATAGGAAAAAGTATTTTTCACAAAAGTAGCGGCTTTATTTTATAAAAAGTGTAATAAAGATTACTATTTTATTAGTGTCTTGCGCTATCTTTACATAGTTCCATTGAGTAAAAGTTAAGTCTCATCCGTATATCTTCAATAAACACTTAATGTAATTATAGAATATGAGAGTAGTAAGTTTATTGATATGCCTTTTCATTTCAGGAATATTGCAGGCGCAGAAAGGCCATATCACCTTTCAACAACAGTTACCGGACAGCCACCCGCGCTATCTGACGGATGCCAACGGCAAAAGCGAAACCCTCCATCTGATAAAGACGGAAGCCTGGGCAAAAGATGTATTTGAAAAGTTGAAAAGACGAACGGACATCTACGCCAACCTGGCAGACGCCCAACCGGACTGGTTGCTCTCCCGCCTTGCCATGTACTGGCAATCGCATGCCACGGACGTATATATAAAAGGTGAAACCTTCGACCATGCCGGAGGTGAAAAAGCCCCGGCACCCACCGTAAGATATACAGGTACGCGCGGCACCTTCGCCACCCACGGACGCCCGCGACTGGAAGACGTCGTACCCTACGATGACACCGACGGCAACGTCACCTTCTGCAACAACGCCTTGCCCGGACGTCCGATGGAAAGCGTACACCCCTCCAAGACCGGACGGAACATAGAGAGCCTGAACCGCGAAATCATGGGTATCGCCCGTGACGCCGCCTTCCTCTACTGGCTGACGGGAGAAGAGAAATATGCCCGGCTTGCCGCCGGTGTCTTCGACACCTACATGACCGGTATCTATTACCGCAACGTCCCCATCGACCTCAACCACGGCCATCAGCAAACGCTGGTAGGCATGAGCTCCTTCGAAGTCATCCACGAAGATATTCTCTACGACATCGTCCCCCTCTACGATTTCCTGTACGACTACCTGAACGCCCGCCATGCGGACAATATGGACATCTACGCAGGTGCTTTCAAGAAATGGGCGGACAACATCATTGCCAACGGCGTTCCCCACAACAACTGGAACCTGATGCAGGCACGCTACATCATGAATATCGGCATGATACTGGAGGACAACGACCAATATCCCGACGGAAAAGGGCGTGAATATTACATCGACTACGTACTCAACCGTTCCAGCATCCGCCAGTGGAGCCTGGCACGGTTGGCCGATTATGGTTTCGACCCGCAGACCGGCATCTGGGCGGAATGTCCCGGATACTGCAACGTCGTCCTGAACGATTACACCGGCTTCGCCACCCTCTTCGACCGCAATCTGAACTTTGATTTAGTAAAGGCATTGCCCGTCATTTCCAAAGCCGTGTCCGCCACCCCGCAGTATCTCTTCCCCAACCGGATGTTATGTGGCTTCGGTGACACCCACCCGGGTTATCTGAACACCGCCCCCATCTCCCGCCTGATACAGAATGCGCAACATAATGGTAAGAAGGAGCAGGAAGACTACTTCACCGCCATGCTGAAATGCTTCAACCCCAATGCCGGACAGGAGACAGGGATGAAAAAGGATGTACGCGTCTCCGTCAACTCCTTCTTTGACGACAAACCGCTGGAGCTGAACCCCGCCATAGAAGCCGGAAAGATAGAAGATTACGTTTCTCCCCTCTTTTATGCCCCCAACGTCTCCTGGCTGGTGCAGCGCAACGGTATGCATCCGCGCCACAGCCTGATGATTTCTCTGAATGCAAGCGAAGGCAACCACATGCACGCCAACGGCATATCCATGGAATTGTACGGAAAAGGCTATGTTCTCGGCCCCGATGCAGGCATCGGCCTCTACGGTTACAGCGGACTGGATTATCTGGAATATTATTCCCAGTTCCCCAGCCATAACACCGTATGCGTGGACGGCATCTCCAGTTATCCGGTCATGAAGAGCAATCACTCTTTCGACCTGAAATCCAGCTTCCCCGCCCCCGCCAAACCGGGCAGCGCATTCACACCCATCACTTACAGTGATGTCTACTTCCGCGAACCCGAAAGCCGCGCCGACCAGACCCGCCTGATGGGTATCGTCACCACCGGCCCCGAAACCGGATATTACGTAGACATCTTCCGCAGCCGTAAAGAGCAAGGCGGTGACAAGATGCACGATTACTTCTACCATAACCTGGGACAGACATTAACCCTGACCGCCGCCGACGGCTCGGACCTGAACCTGCAACCCACGGAAGAGTTAGCCTTTGCCGGTGCCCACCTGTATGCCTATTCTTATATATATGATAAGAAATCGGCCACCACCGATAAAGACATCAAAGCCACATTCACCATCGACATGCCCGACAATGATGACATCTCCATGAATCTCTGGATGAAGGGAGAAGCCGAACGGGAAGTCTTCACCGCCCTGTCGCCCATGACGGAAGGCCTGAGCCGCACTCCGGGTATGCCTTATAACATCAAAGAGCAACCTACACTGACCTTCGTAGCCCGACAGAAAGGAGAAGCCTGGAACCGTCCGTTCGTAGCCGTCTACGAGCCCTCGTCACAGAAAGAACCCGGCTGCATTTCCGAAGTCAGCTTCCCCGAAGTAAACAGCAAAAATAAGAATAGTGCCGTCAGCGTATGCGTCAGACAAAAAGACGGACGCACCGACTATATCCTTTCTTCTGACCGCCCGGAAGAAACATGCAGCAGCGGAAACATGAGCGCACAAGCCACTTATGCGTTATGGGGCAACAAACAAGGAAATGACTGCACGCTGTTCTTGGGCAACGGTACCTTGTTGAGTACTCCTAACATAATCATCAAGTCGGCAACTCCCGCCAATGTACTACTGGAATATAAAAACGGAACCTGGCACTATACAGCATCTGCCGACTGCACCGTCAGCCTAAACAAGAAAGCATATAAACTGAAAGCATCTTCGGAAGCGATAGAGTTGAAATAAACAATGATTTTTTAGTTGTTTTGTTAAAATTAATCAATACCAAAGATTGATTTACAACTAGTTGGTTATCAATAGTATAAAATGAGATATAATAAGGTACTGACTGAATAGGGATAAAGTAACGACTGTTTCTCAAGGCAATCCCTCTTGTAAACAACTTTATACAATCCCTAAATCAGTCATAAAATCATCATTTATGCCAACCTGAATGCTTTTTATTCTTTTTTGCGTATATTTGCTGTGCTGAAGCAAATGCATAAAAACGAAATGTATTATACAGTGAAGAACATATCAAGATATATCATCCTATTATTATTCTTATTTAGCTTTTTTCCAAGCTATTGCCACACCTATGTCTTCCGGGGACTATCCGTGACCGAAGGACTTTCCGACCTCGTGGTGAATGCCTTATACAAAGACTCTATTGGTTACGTCTGGATAGGTACCGGTAATTCATTGGAACGCTATGACGGCACACGCCTGAAACATTTTCTTATTTCCGGTGCCAACGAAAAGATAAAGCGCGTCAATGCCATTGCCGAAATGGAAGGAAACCAAATATGGATGGGCAACGGCATGGGGCTCTGGCGAGTAAATACCGAAAAAAACATTCTTGAACCCATCGCCACCGAAACACTACACTATGGCGTCCGCACCCTCCTACCCGATGGGAAAGGCACCTTATATATAGGCAGTGAAGCCGGGCTGTTTATCTACAAAAAAGGAAACCTGGAACAAATCCTGATAGACCCCAATATACTCTCCTCCTCCAATATCATCACTGGACTAAGCCTCGATGAAAATGATATTCTTTGGATGGCTACCAATAATGGGCTCTATTCCTTGACACTGACTGATAAGAAAATCACTCCTTATCATAATATAGTAGAAGACAAGCACGTCTGTTCCTACAATAATGTCGCCCGTATCGGCAATAGGCTCTATCTCGGCACAATGGGACAGGGCATTATCAGCTTCGATACGCAGACACACCGATTCAGTCACTCCGTTGACGTAGGGTGCAACGTGATCTCTTCCCTGTCCAGCGACGGAAAGGACATTCTATATGTAGGTACCGATGGAAATGGTGTTCATTTTGTCTCTACCCGGCAAATGAAAACCATACGCTCCTTCCGCCACGAACCGGGACAGGACGAAAGCATCCGCTCCAACTCCGTATACTCACTGCTGGTAGACCGTGACGGACTTATATGGATAGGTTTCTATCAACTGGGGCTGGACTACAGCCTGTATCAAAGCGGCCTCTTCTCCACATACAGCTATCCGCCCTATTTTGATTCCAAAGATATGCCCGTGCGCAGCATCGCCATAACCGAACATGAAAAACTGATTGGTTCTCGTGACGGTCTGTTCTATATTAACGAAAAGGAGCACCGTTTCAAGAATTTTAAATCACCCGAACTACGTTCCAGCATGATTTTCTGCATCTACAAATTCCAGGATAAGTATTACATCGGGACTTATGGCGGTGGCATGTACATCTTCGACCCCGCTGATCTATCTATCCATGACTTCGAACCCGATGAACCGCAACCCTTCATGCGGGGACAGATATTCTGCATAAAATCCGATTATAAAAACCAACTATGGATAGGTACTTCCATGGGGCTTTATTGCTACAAGGACGGAGAAAAAATAAAGCACTACACCAGTGCCAACTCTAAACTGCCGGAGGGAAACGTCTACGAAATCTATTTCGACTCCACTCAGAAAGGATGGATTTGTACGGAGAACGGCATGTGCATCTGGGACCCCTCTTCGGAAAGTCTGAAGACCGACATTTTCCCGGAGAATTTTATCCATAAAGAAAAGATCAGAGTCGTATATGAAGACTCCTCCCATAACCTTTATTTCCTGCCGGACAAAGGAAGTTTATGCATATCCGACCTTTCTATGAGCCGTTTCAAGAGACTACAACCCGACACTCAACTGGAAGGAAAAGACGGTATGTTCATACTGGAAGATGACGAGAACTGGCTCTGGATAGGAACCAACAATGGACTCTACCGCTATGACAAGAAGGAAACTTTCATTCCATATAATTTTATAGATGGCATTCCCAGTTCCATCTTTACGCTATGCCCTCCCATGCAAGACAAGCAAGGCAATATCTGGATGGGCAACTCCAAAGGCCTCATCTACATGAATTTCAAACAGAATAATCTGATGAAGAGTTATAACTATCCGTTGACTATTACAGATATCTACGTCAACGGAAAAAAGCCCATTCATCCGGTCATTGAAAGTAAGGAAGTTTCCGAAATACAACTTGAATCATCTCAAAATAACCTGACCTTCCACTTCTCCGGATTCACCTATACCGACCCCGCCTATATGACTTACGAGTACAAGCTGGAAGGTGAAGACGAAGACTGGCAGATATTGACCGGAACGTCAGAGATTACTTACTACGACTTATCTTCCGGAACGTATCTCTTCAAAGTACGCTACATCGGAAATCCTGAATCAGTGGTATGCACAGCTGTCCATATCGCATACCCTATAGAGACATGGAGCATCATTGCTGTTTCCATTGCATTAGTCTTTATCGGTTACGTTTACTATCAACGGAAGAGGAAAGTTAAACAAGCCCAAGCAGCTCCGGCAATCCAGCTTCCGGAAGAAGAGCCGAAAACTGTAAAACCAGAAAAAGCAGCAGAAGAAAAGTACAAAACCAATAAAATAAGTGCTGAAGAATGCCAGCACCTGACGGAAAAGTTGGAAGCATTGATGCTCCGCGACAAGCCATACACCAACCCGGACCTGAAAATTGCCGACCTGGCAACCATGCTCGGCAGGTCAGCCCATACACTGTCCTACCTGTTCAATCAATATCTTAACCGGAACTATTACGACTATATCAACGATTATCGTATTGAGGAATTCAAACGCCTCATCAATCAAGACGAATCTTCCAAATACACATTAGGTGCGCTTGCCGAACTATGTGGTTTCAGTTCACGTGCCTCTTTCTTCCGTTACTTCAAGAAAGCTACCGGCATCACTCCCAATGAGTACATCCGAAGTATCGGAAAAAACAACGAATAATCCATCTGATAAAGTACATCGAACGTTTTTCGGCGGTTATCTTTCAGTATACTGAAAGGTGGCTGCCCTTTTCATTGTTGCAAACAGGTATATACAACCATGTTTTCTCTCCCAGAGTCTCAAATTATTAGTTGATACTACGAGTCTCAAATTCTTAAATAGATATATTTCAGCAAATTAGCTTATTTATAGTCCAAGTTAATGAGATGAGATTTGTTAAGCACTATAAAAAATTGTTTTCCTCTTTTTAGCTTTTATATTTGCAATCGTAAAGCTGATGTAAAACCATTAACCAAGTCTGAAACATGAAAGACATAACCATGACCTCCACTCAAATAGTAACAGACTCCTATACGAGTTATCGTCGTTCTGTCTATCTTTATATCTATTATAAGATAAACAGTAAAGAGGAAGCTGAAGATTTAGTCCAAGATGTATTCTTGCGCTTAATGGATTATAAGAAAATGCTTCGCCCGGACACTGTGAAGTTTTTCATTCATACCATCGCCCGCAATCTGGTAACAGACTACCTGCGCCGTCACTATAAAAGACAAGAAATAACCTCTTATATGTATGACCACGCAGTAATCTATACTAATGAAGCTGAAAGTCAGATTATTGCAAACGATCTATTGAGCTTAGAGAAACATAAACTACAAATGCTTTCCGATCAACGGAGAAAAGTTTATGTTATGAATCGTTTTCAGGAACAGTCTGTTTCAGAGATTTCCATGAAATTGAATCTCTCCCAGCGTACAGTTGAAAACCATCTGTTTGTCAGCCGTAAGCTGGTACGTGATTTCATTAAACAGTGCATCTAATTAGATTAAAAATAATAGTGTTAATTTTAAATTTATAGTTATGAAGAAAGATTTGCTAAAGTTCCCGTTGAAGAGAGCCTTTTTCTCTGCGGTGATTTTGTGTTCTCTGTCTGTCTTTTTCGGTTCTTGCAATGACGATGGAGAAGGAAGAATAAAACTCAATGACAAGGCACCGGCCAAAGTAACAAATGTAAGTACGGAATCCGGTCCCGGAGAAATATATCTCACCTGGACCAATCCTACCAGTGAAAGTTTCATGTATACTAAAATTGAGTACACAAATACAAAGGGAGTAAAAAAGTATAAACTCATTTCAAAAGAAAAAGCGAATGATAGTGGGGTTGCACAAGCCACTATCAGTGGTTTTGGTAATACCAATGCTGTTTCTTTCTCGCTATTTGCTTGTTCTGTAAGAGGTAACAATGAAGGAGCTGTCGAAGTATCCGCATCACCGGAAACACCGGCATTTGTAGACGTAGCTAAAACCATTACATTAACTCCCGACCTTGGAGGAATATATGTAAACTGGAAAAACACCTATAACACTCCGGTTTACATTGCCCTCAATTACTATGCAGCAAGTGATTCTAAGAAAGCCGGCACATTCAAATTCCAAGTGAATGGAAATTCAGAAAGCAAGCAGTTTGTCCAACTCTCATATGGTAAAGATGAGTTTTTATCAGGCGAAGAGTGCATCGTAAATGTAACTACCGAAGATACGGACGAAAATACATCTGAATCTATCGAATTCAAAATTACTCCTACTGCTGTAGTGAAAATATCCAAAGCTAACTGGTCATTCCCGGGTTATAACGACGGTTCCAATGCCGGTACTATCGGTTACAGTTCACAAGAGTCAATCGGAGAAGGCGGTGGCAAATCACCGGCAGGACGTGTTATTGCCATGCTCGATGATGATTTAGCTACCTATTGGCACGCTTCCTGGAAACAAGCCAGCAGTTATCCGCACTGGTTCATTGTTGATATGGGTAAGGATATCACCATCAGCAGCATTGAACTGATACGGCGTCAAGGCGATGCCAGAGGTCAGAAAGGACAGTTCTTCTACACATGTTCTGACAAAAATGCAGTAAACAAAGAAAATCCTGATAGCTGGACATGGACTGATCATGGTGCCTTTACTTTTGATCCGGGTATTGATGCTCCGCAGGTATACCGTATAAACTCCAACCCGGTTGCCAGATACATCAAAGTGTATTTCGGAACAGAACATAAAGGCACAGGTGCGCAGGCAATGGTTTCCGAAATCAATGTCTATGGTGCCGAATAATAAATCTAATACTAAAAACGTAAATATGTTTATATCATGAGAAAGAAATTTATATTTGCGGCTACTTTATGCTTGGCAATGTTATCTCCCGCACATAACGTCAGCGCAGCAGTACAAGAGTCGCAGGAAATACAACAAGATGGACAAACCATACGCGGTAAAGTGATAGATAATACCGGAGAGTCCGTTATTGGTGCAAATGTCAGTATAAAAGGGACAACTAATGGGGTCATCACCGATATTGATGGAAATTTCGTTTTAAATAATGCCAAAGGTACATTAGTCATTTCCTTTGTAGGTTACAAAACTCAGGAAATTCCAGTTGCCGGAAAAACTGTAATTAATGTCACATTGCAGGAAGATTCAGAATTATTGGATGAGGTAGTAATCACCGGCTATGGTGCACAAAAGAAAGCATCCTTGACCTCCGCTATCAGCCAGATTAAAGGTGATGAAGCTTTTGCCAACAAAGGTATTGCCAATGCTACGGTAGCTTTGCAAGGTGAAATTCCGGGACTAACCATTACCCGTAGTTCTTCTCGTCCGGGTAGTGAAGGTGCTGCCATGAAAATTCGTGGCGACATCTCCATCAACGGTAACTCTTCACCATTGATTATTATTGATGGTATGTCCGGTTCAATGGATGAATTGAACTCAATGGATGCAAGTGACATCGAAAACATTTCTGTATTAAAGGATGCTTCTGCCGCCATTTATGGTGCCCGTTCTGCTTCGGGCGTTGTATTGGTAACTACCAAACGGGGAAAGAAAGGTAAAGCCCAAATTTCTTATAATGGTTCTGTCAGCAGAACAATCAATGGTATTCAAATGCCTCTGGCTAATAATAGTGAGTGGTTGGGAATGTTCTATGATGCACAATACTATGATGCAGTTGCCAATAATCCAAGCTTGACCACCCCGGAAGAAATTCATAAGAACATCAACTGGTGGATTTTCAACTCTTTTGGTGGTCCTACTTTGGATAAAACAGATATCGACCCGGCAACAGGTCAGCCAACCATTTATAAAGGAGAGAAGTTATTCAATGCCCTTAGAAACGGAAGTATCCTCACACTTCAAAATGGTGACAAAGTAGAACGTTGGGACCCCAATGTATATATGCAGGATTACCTGTACGGTCAGGCCACTTCACAAAAGCACTCGGTAAGTATTGCAGGAGCTGATGACAGATTCAGCTATCGCGCTTCTTTGAGCTACTCTGAAAACAACTCACAGTTGAAAGTAGCAGAGGATGGAGACCAAAAGTACGGTGCACGTCTGAATGTAGATTATAATGCTACTGACTTCTTAAGATTTGAAACAAGCATGTCTTATGATAAACGTGATATTACCACCCCGACTACTGACGTAGGAGCAGGATGGTTCGACCCCTGGTTCTGGGCTATCTATAATCAGAATGGAGATGCGTATGATACATTTAATGGCAGCCGCAACCCGATAGGCGGACTTATTCAAGGCGGACAGAAGAAAAACTCACTGACCACTTTCCGCGGTAACATGAAAGCTACATACGACTTCTCAAAATGGGTGAAAGGCTTTTCTCTCTCAGCTTCCGGCAATTATAAACTGGTGCAAAGAAGCATTCAGGAAACTAAGAAACCGGTATATTATTATGACTGGGTAGGCACTCCTACCGGTAACAAACAAGGTCCCGGCTCATTGGATGAAAATATCGAAAAATGGGAAAATGTTACTTTGGGAGCTTTCGCCAACTATGAACGCACTTTTGCCAATGTCCATGCCGTATCTGCTATGGTTGGTATGACTGCAGAGCAAGAAACATCTAAAAAAATAGGTGGAACACGCAAAATGGGAGCCCTTTATCCGGATTCCGACCTCACAGACCTTGAAGTGTGGATTAGTGGCACCAATAATGCAGCTTACGGTGGCCAAAGTTCTTGGGGATTCGTTTCTTACTTAGGTCGCGCGAACTATAGTTACGATAATAAATACTCTATCGAAGTATTAGGACGCCGTGACGGTTCTTCTAAATTATCCAAGCAACAACGTTGGAAAAACTTCTATTCAGCTTCTGGATTCTGGAGAATCTCACAAGAGAACTTCCTCAAAGACTTTTCCTGGTTGAGCGATTTGAAAGTTCGCTATAATTATGGTAAGACCGGTAGTGTAGAAGGAATCAGCAACTACGAACGCTATTCAGCAATCAAGACTGGAGGCACTCTTTTCGGAGAAGATCCATCCAGCCACACTTCACTATGGATTGATGGCATGAGATCTGATCAACGCACTTGGGAAACAATCGACAGCCATAACTTCGGATTGGATTTTGCTTTCCTGAATAATCGTTTGAGAGGTTCGTTCGACTACTTTGTCAAGACTAATAACGGTATGTTCATCGGCGTAGATTATCCTTCTGTACTGGGTGCCGGTGCTCCGAAAACCAACAACGGTAAGCTCCGTGCCAAAGGTTGGGAACTTGCTCTTAACTGGAACGATCAGGTGGGACAAGTCAGATATAACATAGGCGCTTCGCTTTCGGATGTCTGGTCTAAGGTGCTCGAATTGACAAATAATGAAAATGTACCCAATCCGGGTAAGAATACAAGCCGACTGATTAACAAACCTATCAATGCTATTTATGTCTATCAGACAGACGGTATTTTCCAAACTCAGGAAGAAGTGGATGCTTTCTATGAAATGTACTATTATACAGCAAGCGGAGGAGTAAAACCGAACAATATTCTTCCTGCTCCGGGAGAAACCGGACTCAACCGTCTCCGCCCGGGTGCCCGTAAACTCGTTGACCTCAATGGCGATGGCGCCATTACTACCGAAGATCTCTATTATGCCGGAGATGCAGCCCCCCGTTTGGCATTCAGCATCAAGGCAGGATTGGAGTGGAAAGGCATAGATTTCTCTGCTTTCTTCCAGGGAATAGGTAAGCAAGTCACTTTGAGAACCGGAAATATATATGCACCGTTCATAACGAACTACACCATGCAAAACAATACATTCATAGGCAAAACCTGGACTCCGGAGAATCCGGATGCGCAGTACACCATCCTTTCTCGTGATAATGGTTTCAACAGATTCAATTATGAGAATAAAGATATCAGTGTACAAAACAACAGATACATCCGCCTGAAATCATTGGTAGTAGGTTATTCACTTCCGAAGCAATGGATTGCCAAAGCCGGCCTCAGTAAACTCAGGTTCTATTTCTCAGGCGATGATTTGTGGGAATGGACTAAAATCAAAGACGGTTACGACCCTGAGCAGGGAGAAGGTAGCAATAATACATTCCCATTCAGCCGTCTGATAACATTTGGTGTGGATCTTACATTCTAACATAATTTTAAAACATATGAGTATGAAAACCATAATAAACAAAATATTCTTAGCCTCAGCATTGACCTTGTCACTGTCTGCATGTAGCGACTTCCTCGAAAAAGAGCCATTGTCGCAAGGAACAGAAGCAATTGTCTTCAAGACTCCAGAACATTTTGTACAGGCAGCCAATGCCTTGTATAATATGGAAGGATGGAAAAACTACGATAATAAAGCCAATTATGATGTCATGGACCGTAATCTTGATATTTCAGGGTTAGGCAGCAATGGAGGCGGTGCAGCACCGGAAAGCAACTGGCAATGGGACAAGCCTTACAGTCACATTCGTACTTGCAACATCCTATTGCAAAAGGCAGAAGAGTTCGGTGACAAAGAAGCCATTGCCCAACCTATAGGAACAGCCTACTTTTTTCGTGCATGGCAACATTTTTATCTCTTAAAACTTTTCGGTGGTGTCCCCATTGTAGACCATGTACTGGATGTAAATGACGGAGTAATATACGGCCCGCGTAAGAGTCGCTACGAAGTAGCTAATTTCATCATTGCCGATTTAGAAGCAGCTATTCCTCTACTTCCTAAAGAAAAGGATATTCCTGCCGCCTCCAAAGGAAAAGTCAGTAAAGAAGCCGCCAAAGCATTCTTAGCGCGAGTGCTACTTTATGAAGCCACATGGGAAAAATACGTTCCAAGTATCAGTTATGACCTGGACGGAAACGGTAACGAATCGGGTGCAGGCACAGCCAAACCGGAAGGATACTACTCTATTGAGAAGATGTTGACTGAAGCCAAGAAGCTTTCAGGTGAGGTTATTACAGAAGCTGAAACCGGAACTTTCAAACTTTGGAATGAATGTGACACTTTGAGTTATTTTTACTTGTTCAACATTGATGACGGAGCAGAAAATATTCCTAACTTCAAGAATGCAGGAAAGAAAACGAACAAAGAGTTCATCTTATACAAAAAGTATGATTATAACTTAGGCCAAGGTGGCATCAACTTATCACATACAATTGCTACCTGGCAAGGATCAAACATCAGTACTTCATTTGGTGAAAGCTTCCTGTGCCGCAACGGATTGCCTATCCGCATCAGCAATACGGGAAATATGTCGGACGCACAAAACAATCCGCAGTTCAAAGGTTACGATACATTCGTGGGTGAATTCCGTAATCGTGATTATCGCTTTGTAAGTTGCGCAATGTCAATCCCCGACCGCACATTCTGGAGCAGTCGTACAGAAGACGGCAGACAGCTTACAGCAGCTGGAAAGCCCTATCCTGACCCCGTATTCCCGCAAAACAATGATGTATACAATGCTAATGATCCTGCCTATAAAAGTTCTTGCGGAGTATTCAAACCTACTCTCCGTAACAACAGTACAGCCAGTTCCTACGGCAGTCGTAAGTTCTTAATTGAAGGTGCAGGCAGATCTGTATCCAATAGCGAATCTGCAGATTTTCCGTTGATTCGTTTGGCAGAGGTACACCTAATCTATGCAGAAGCAACTTGTGAATTGGGCAATGGAGCAATTTCCGATGAAGACCTGAACTTCTCCATCAACAAAAACCGGGAACGTGCACGTGTTGCTCCATTAACAAATGATTTAATTGCAAATGTTTGGGATGCCGGATGGTTTGACCATGCAACAGGAAAAACGATCTGTAAGAAGATGAATATGTTGGACGAAATCCGCCGCGAAAGAGCATGTGAACTCTTTGGAGAAGGCTTCCGCCTGGACGATTTAAAACGTTGGGGTATTGCCCACATCAACCTTACCGGTCAGAAGTTAGGCCACCGCATCCTTGGAACAGCTTACGAAACAGAAAAAGCTAACGATGCCAACTACTTCGGAGAACCTTGCTACTATCCGGAAAAATATCCTCTGCAGTATGGTATCTATGAAGGAACCGGACCTAATGATCCTGATTACGGACGTTCCATTGCAACTTTGGCAGGAAATTTACTCTTCAGCCAACGCGATTATCTGCAACCCATTCCAAGAGTACAGATTCGTCTGAATCCACAGTTGAAGCAAAATCCGGGCTGGTAATCCACTAAAACAGAAAAATTAATAATTGAATAAGGTCCGTCTTTTTCTTGATGAAAACTTACGGACCTTATTTCATTCCTATCACTGAAAACACAATATATGAAAGACTTTTCCGTAAAAGAATAAGTAGATTTCCTCTATCATTCGTATTCTTTATATAGTAACTAATATCATAAAATAATGAGACTAAGAAAATATATATTTATTGCAAGTATCCTATTGGGTACTACCCAAAGTGTAAACTCACAAAATCAACTAATTACCTATCCAGCCCCCGCAGGAGCAGAACTCATGGACGATTTCACCCTCAAAGTGCGTGAAGCCGGCAAAGACTGGCAATCAGTTGCCACCTATCCCGTCAAAGTGGATGAAGTGCGGGAAACCAAACATACTGTTGAAAAAGCTTCTATGAGTTACTTTGATTTCTCGGGTGAAGTGGAAGTATCGGTAACGTTCAATCATGGAACAATCCAAACAGGTCGCGTCCGTCCGCTATCTTACGAAGTAACTCCTTCGATAGACGGTAATACGATGACCTTCAAGCTGAACCGTCCGCGCAACTTATCGGTAGAAGTAAATGGAGACATTTTCCATAATCTTCACCTATTTGCCAATCCGATAGATGAGAATAAACCGAAAAAACTGAAAGACCGCAATCTGATTTATTTCGGTCCGGGCATACACCAATTACCGGGAGATACACTGAATGTTCCGTCCGGGAAAACAGTATACGTAGCAGGCGGTGCCATCGTTAAAGGCTGTATCCGGGCTATCAATGCCGAGAACGTAAAAATAATGGGAAGAGGAGAAGTGCATCCTGAAGGGCGCGGCGCAGGAATCAGTATCATTAATTCCAAAAACGTATTAGTAGAAGGAGTTATCACTACCCAATGCCCCACAGGAGGGTCGGACAGCATAACGATACGTAATGTAAAAGCCATCAGTTCCTATGGTTGGGGCGACGGTATGAATGTATTTGCCAGTAACAATGTACTGTTCGACGGTGTATTCTGTCGCAACTCTGATGATTGTACCACTGTTTACGGAACACGCATGGGGTTTACCGGCGGCTGCAAGAATATCACCATGCAAAACTCCACCCTCTGGGCGGATGTAGCCCACCCCATCTTTATCGGCATTCACGGCAATACAGAGAATCCTGAGATTCTGGAAAACCTGAATTACGTCAATATCGACATTCTGGACCACAAAGAAAAACAACTGGATTATCAAGGCTGCCTCGCCATCAATGCAGGCGATAATAATCTGATCCGCAATGTGCGTTTCGAGAACATCCGAATAGAAGATTTCAGACAAGGACAGTTAGTCAATCTGCGCATCTTCTTCAATGAGAAATATTGTAAGGCACCGGGCAGAGGCATTGAGAATATATTGTTCAAAGACATCTCATACACAGGAGAAAACTCAGAAGTCTCTATGATTTCCGGATATGACCAAAGCCGTAAGGTAAAGAATATCCGTTTCGAGAACCTGAAAATAAATGGTGAAGTTATCCACGACGATATGCCCAATAAGCCCCAATGGTATAAGACCGGAGATATGGCACGCATCTTTGTAGGTGAACATACAGAAGAAGTTACCTTCCGAAAATAGCCGTTTGAAAGGCATATACTATACATACATGACGCAAATAACATGGATTTAAATTTGAATAAACCCTGTTATCTGCGTCATTTCTCGATGAGGAATATCTTATAGCAAAGATTTCCCCACTATATATATAAAAAAAGTGCCGGATGATTATTTACCTCTTCTCTGCCCTCTTTGCTGTCTCATACTCTCATATTTCTTATATTGCTCCTCGGTCAGAATCTTCTTGATTTTCGCATCCACTTCATTCCGCTTCTTTTCCATTTCTTCACGGGAAGGTCTTTCACCTGAACCATTCCGACTGGGTCGCATTTCTTCCATGGCAGCCTTGAAATCTTTAGCCTGAGTTTCATTCAGCCCTAATTCCATCACCATCTGTTCGATACGCTTTGACATGTCAGGACGTCCACCTCTGTTATCCTG
>CAMTFK010000015.1 GCA_947071285.1 uncultured Bacteroides sp.
TACGTTCTCAACCGAAAACTGGAACCGTCCATCGGATGAAGTGGCAGCCTTGATGAGCCTTCTTTTCGACTCTATCGAAGAAGATACGTTCATGAAGAACAATATCAGTTTCCGGATTATTGGAGATATTGAAAAGTTACCCGCAAATGTACAAGACCGCTTATACAATTGCGTGGAAAATACTTCTAAGAATACAGGCATGTGCCTGGTACTTGCCCTCAGCTACTCTTCACGTTGGGAGATAACCGAAGCCAGCCGGCAAATAGCCGCATTGGTACAAAAAGGAGAATTGGCACTCGAAGAAATCAATTGCGATTTAATGTCAAAGCACCTGACGACCAACTTTATGCCCGATCCCGATCTGCTGATACGTACCGGTGGAGAAATCCGTCTGAGCAATTACCTGCTTTGGCAATGCGCGTATTCGGAACTTTATTTTTGCGAAACCTATTGGCCCGACTTCCGGGAAGAGGAACTTTGCAAAGCTATTTGCGACTACCAGAAACGGGAACGCAGATTCGGAAAAATCAGTGAACAAATCAGTTAAACCCAAACATATTTAATCCAAAACATAAATGCACTATCGTATTTTCTCTATACTCACAGCGTTTATCTGCCTCTTTGGTTGTGTATTGACAAGCGCCGCTCAAGATGCCAACGGTATCGATGATGCGGAAAAACCAGTCATTCTCTACTCGGGAACACCCAAAAAGTATGAGATTGCAGAAATTAAAGTAGAAGGAGTTAAGAACTATGAGGACTATGTACTGATCGGATTATCCGGTCTGTCTGTAGGTCAAACGATTACTATCCCGGGTGAAGAAGTCACTCAGGCTTGTAGGCGTTACTGGCGTCATGGTTTGTTCTCTAATGTTCAAATTACGGCTGACAAGATAGAAGGCGACAAAGTATGGTTGACCATTCATCTGACCCAGCGTCCGCGTGTATCCGACATCCGCTATCACGGCGTGAAGAAGTCTGAACGTGAGGACATAGAGAGCAGGGTCGGTATGATAAAAGGCGGCCAGGTGACCCCTAACGTCATTGACCGTGCCAAGACTCTGATTAAACGATACTTTGATGATAAAGGTTTCAAGAATGCAGAAGTTATCATCTCGCAGAAAGATGACGTATCCAACGAGAACCAGGTTATCGTAGACATCGACATCGATAAGAAAGAGAAGGTGAAAGTGCACGAAATCACCATCGTTGGTAATGAGGCCATAACAACCAAGAAGTTGAAGCGCATCATGAAGAAAACCAACGAGAAAAATAAGTTGCTCAATCTTTTCCGTACCAAGAAGTTCGTAGAAGAAAACTTTGAAGCGGACAAGCAGTTGATTCTCGACAAGTATAACGAGTTGGGTTATCGTGATGCCATGATTGTAGAAGATAGCATCAAACCCTATGACGACCGTACGGTAGACATTTTCATGAAAATTGAAGAAGGAGACAAATACTATCTTCGTAATGTAACGTGGGTAGGTAACACATTGTATCCTTCAGAACAGTTGAACTTCATGCTTCGTATGAAGAAAGGTGACGTATACAACCAGAAGTTGCTGGAAGAGCGCACTATGTCGGACGAAGATGCTATCGGTAACCTCTACTATAATAACGGTTATTTGTTCTACAGCCTCGAACCGGTGGAAGTAAACATTGTAGGAGACTCCATCGACTTGGAAATGCGTATTTTCGAAGGCCGTCAGGCTACTATCAATAAGATCAGCATCAATGGTAACGACCGTTTGTATGAAAACGTAGTACGCCGCGAGCTTCGTACCCGCCCGGGTGATTTGTTCAGTCGTGAAGACTTGATGCGTTCTATGCGTGAAATTCAGCAAATGGGACACTTTGACCCGGAACAGATCAAACCTGACATTCAGCCGAGACCGGAGGACGGAACGGTAGATATCGGTTACGACCTGGTATCCAAAGCTAACGACCAGGTGGAATTCTCCGCCGGTTGGGGACAAACAGGTATTATCGGTAAACTGAGTTTGAAGTTCACCAACTTCTCACTTGCCAACCTGCTGCACCCGGGTGAAAACTACCGTGGTATCCTGCCGCAGGGTGATGGTCAGACGTTGACTGTCAGCGGACAAACCAATGCCAAGTATTACCAATCATATAGTATTTCGTTCTACGACCCGTGGTTCGGCGGTAAACGTCCTAATGCGTTCTCTCTGTCGGCGTTCTATTCCGTACAGACAGACATCAGTAGCCGTTACTACAACTCGGCGTACATGAACAGCTACTACAACAGCATGTATAGCGGTATGTATGGTTATGGTATGTACAACTACGGTAACTACAACAGCTACGAAAACTATTACGACCCCGACAAGTCTATCAAGATGTTCGGTGTGGCTGCCATGTTCGGTAAGCGTTTGAAATGGCCGGATGACTACTTCCAGTTTACTGCCGAGTTGTCTTACCAACGTTACATCCTGAGCGACTGGCAATACTTCCCCGTTACAAACGGTAAGTGTAACAACCTCAGCATCAACCTGACCCTGTCTCGTAGTTCAATCGACAACCCGATTTATCCGCGTTCAGGTTCCGAGTTCTCATTGTCAGTGCAGTTGACTCCGCCGTATTCATTGTTCGATGGCAAAGACTATAGCAAATACAGCACCAGCAATCAGGACGACATGAATAAGATGCACAAATGGATTGAATACCACAAATGGAAATTCAAATCCAAAGTATATATCCCGTTGATGGACCCTGTAGCTGTGAAACGTACTCCGGTATTGATGGGACGCGTGGAATTTGGTTTGCTGGGACACTATAACAAGTATAAGAAATCTCCGTTCGAAACATTCGACGTGGGTGGTGACGGTATGACCGGTTACTCCAGTTACGCTACGGAAAGTATTGCTCTCCGTGGTTATGAAAATAGCTCATTGACTCCTTACGGATATGAAGGTTACGCTTATACCCGCCTCGGTCTTGAGTTAAGATATCCGCTGATGCTGGAAACAAGTACCAGTATTTATGCGTTAGGTTTTGTAGAAGCCGGTAATGCCTGGCAAGATGTGAAGAACTTCAACCCGTTTGAGTTGAAACGTTCTGCAGGTGTCGGTGTCCGTATCTTCCTGCCGATGATTGGTATGATGGGTATTGACTGGGCTTATGGTTTCGATAAAGTACGTGGTTCTACACAATATGGTGGCAGTCAATTCCACTTTATCTTAGGACAAGAATTCTAAATTGTATCACAAAAACCAAACGTTATGAGAAAGTCTGTTTTATTAATGATCTTGCTGTTTGCCGTAGGCATGACAGCCAGTGCACAAAAGTTTGCCCTGATTGACATGGAGTATATCCTGAAAAACATTCCGGCTTACGAACGTGCTAACGAACAGTTGAACCAAGCTTCTAAGAAATGGCAAAGTGAAGTAGAGAAAGTTGCCGAAGAAGCTAAAACGTTGTACAAGAACTATCAATCCGAAGCCGTCTTCCTTTCCGAAGAACAAAAGGGAAAGAAGGAGGAAGCGATTGTCGCTAAAGAGAGGGAAGCAGCAGAATTGCGCCGCACCTATTTTGGTCCTGAAGGAGAATTGTTCAAGAAGCGTGAGAGTCTGATGCAACCTATTCAAGATGAAATATACAATGTTGTTAAGGAAATATCAGAACAGAAAGGCTATTCTGTAGTTGTTGACCGCGCTTCTGCTACAAGCATCATTTTTGCCTCTCCGCAAATAGATATCAGCAATGAAGTGCTTGCAAAGTTAGGATATTCAAATTAATTTCATAAATTTGCCCAATGATTATAAGCTAAAGCGCTATATTTGCATTGATACAATGAACAATTATTTAAATAAACAATAAACATTATGCTTAAAAAAATCGCACTACTCGTAATTGTGTTTGCTCTTCCGTTAGGAGCAATGGCACAAAAATTTGCTCACATGAACTCTCAGGAAGTCATCGCTCTCATGCCGGAATATACAAAGGCACAAGCGGACTTGGAAGCTATGTCTAAACAATACCAAGAAGAGATGCAACGCTCTCAGGCTGAGTTCAACAAGAAAATACAGGAGTTCCAGGCACAAGTTGACTCTCTGCCGAAGAATATCGCAGAAAGACGTCAGAAAGAATTGCAGGACATGGATCAAAGACAACAAGAGTTCCAACAGGAAGCTTACCAGAATATGCAGAAAGCACAACAGGATGCATTGATTCCTATCTATAAGAAATTGGACGAAGCTATCCAGGCTGTAGGTAAAGCAGAAGGTGCTATCTACATTTTTGATTTGGCTCGTACTTCTATTCCTTACGTAAGCGCTACAAGCGTGGATGTTACAGCTAAAGTGAAAGCTCAGTTGGGTATCAAATAAGAAAGAATTATCTTATCTAAAGATAGAAAAAAGGCGTGGACTGCATACAGTCTACGCCTTTTTTCTATCTTTGCACTCTATACTCTATCATGAAACAAGAATTACCCACTATTCCCGGCCCCATCGGCGTATTCGATTCCGGATACGGCGGACTGACTATCCTGAGTAAGATACGGGAAGCCCTACCTCAATATGACTACATCTATCTGGGAGACAATGCACGCACGCCTTATGGCACGCGGTCTTTCGAAATAGTATATGAATTCACGCTGCAAGCGGTCACCAAACTATTCGAGATGGGTTGCCACCTCGTTATCCTGGCTTGCAATACCGCTTCTGCCAAAGCACTTCGCAGCATACAAATAAATGATTTACCCGGAATGGATCCGGACCGCCGGGTGTTGGGCGTCATACGTCCCACTGTGGAGTGTATCGGTGGTATTACTCATAGCCGCCATGTAGGTATCCTCGCTACTGCAGGAACTATCAAATCCGAATCTTATCCATTGGAGATACATAAGCTTTTCCCGGATATTCAAGTACAGGGTGAAGCCTGTCCCTTATGGGTGCCACTCGTAGAAAACAATGAGGCAGAAGGAGATGGAACGGACTATTTCATCCGCAAATACATTGACGAACTTCTTTCTAAAGATGAATATATTGACACAGTAATCCTGGGTTGTACACATTATCCTCTGTTGCTTCCCAAGATACAGAAGTATATGCCCGCCGGCATTACTACCGTAGCGCAAGGAGAATTGGTAGCTGACAGTCTGAAAGACTACTTGCGGCGCCATCCTGAAATGGATAATAAATGCACCAAAACAGGAAACTGTGCCTACTACACCACGGAAGCAGAAGAAAAGTTCATTGAATCAGCTTCCACTTTTCTGAACAAGGAGGTAACTGTGCAGCGAATAGAACTATAATCGCCAAACATTTACCGATAAAAGAAATCTTTTCTTCGAAATACTTGTTATATTTGTAGTATATAAACCCATTAATATTTACCATTATGAAATCAACAGACAATAGCCGCACAGTGGAGGTGTTCAAAGGATCACCGTGGGAAGCAGAACTTGTTAAAGGTTTACTCGAGAACAATGGTATAGCAACTATTTTAAAAGACGGACTTATGAGTACCATTGCACCTTATATAACATCCGATATAACAATCCTCGTAAGCGAGGAAAGATATGAAGACGCTATGGAAATAATTCGGGAGCGTGGCAAAGGTGAAGATGAAGACTAAGTGCAGTCTCTAAAAACCACATAAGAACAATATAACAACACATGGATCAACATTTTTCGAGAATTGCTGTAAAAGTAGGCAGCAATGTCCTGACGCGTCGCGACGGCACTCTGGACGTTACACGTATGTCTGCACTGGTCGACCAGATAGCTGAATTGCACAAGACAGGAGTAGAAATCATCCTCGTTTCATCCGGAGCCGTGGCTTCCGGACGTAGCGAAGTGCACCCAACCAAGAAGCTGGACAGTGTAGACCAGCGCCAGCTCTTCTCTGCCGTAGGGCAAGCCAAACTAATCAACCGCTATTACGAGTTATTCCGCGAACATGGTATTGCCGTAGGACAAGTGCTGACTATGAAGGAAAACTTCGCCACCCGCCGTCACTACCTCAATCAGAAGAACTGCATGACGGTAATGCTGGAGAACGGTGTCATCCCTATCGTGAATGAAAACGACACTATTTCCGTAAGCGAACTGATGTTTACGGACAATGATGAACTGTCCGGCCTGATAGCGTCTATGATGGACGCACAAGCGCTGATTATACTCAGCAATATTAACGGGATTTACAACGGCTCCCCAGCCGACCCTACCTCAGAAGTAATACGGGAGATTGGCCAAGGTAAGGACCTGTCATCCTACATCCAGGCTTCCAAGTCCAGTTTCGGACGTGGCGGTATGTTGACTAAAACCAACATTGCCCGCAAAGTAGCTGACGAAGGTATCACGGTTATCATTGCCAACGGCAAGCTCGATAATATTCTCGTCGATTTGATACAGCGCCCGGAGAGTACTCTTTGTACACGTTTTATCCCTTCTGCCGAACCTGTGTCCAGTATAAAGAAATGGATTGCCCACAGTGAAGGTTTCGCCAAAGGTGAACTGCATATCAACCAATGCGCTACAGAGGTCTTGAATTCCGATAAAGCAATCAGTATCCTGCCCGTTGGCATCACCGCTATCGAGGGAGAGTTTGAAAAAGATGACATCGTGCGGATTATTGATTTTGAAGGTAATCCCGTAGGCGTAGGAAAAGCGAATTGCGACTCTGCACAAGCAAGGGAAGCGATGGGAAAGCATGGGAAGAAGCCGGTGGTGCACTATGATTATCTGTATATAGAATAAAAAATAGATGATGTTATAATACATCATAATATTGTTACTTCTCATGTTATGTGAATTAATAGTTTAGTAAATAAAACAGACTATTCTGTTTTAAAAACGAGCTTTTAATTTTTCAATTAATAGTTTTGTTTGTGTCCTAAGCTTAACGACCATGCAAAGATAAGGCTCTTTTCATAATTCACCTACCGATTTCGGGGTAAGCGTTAATTTCCCTCCTCCTTTTCCTCCTCCTCTCCTTCCGGTCCCCCTGTGGGGGAGTCATGAGGGGGATATTCTTTGCTATGCTATTCTGTGCTATGCTATGCTATGTGTACTCAGAGTAACATTTTCAGGGATATTTGCAGCATTTTCAGGCTTAATTGTTACAGTTTCAATTGGTGGGTAAGCAGTTTCCGTAAGCTTTATGGATATATTCCCAAAGCTTTACAAGCGTATTCCTAAAGCTTTACTATCACGCTCCCAAAGCTTCAGGAATAAACAGGGATTGAGGACAAGTATTTCTGTCTGTCGGTGAATTTCCTGACAGAGATTGCTTATTATGAAAGATTAAAAAAAGAGGGTATGTCTTTTCTCCGACATACCCTCTTAGCATAACTAAAAAAGCAAATTATGTTATCGCTTCAGATGAAGAAACTATTGTTTCCAACTTACAGTATGAAATGAGTGAGGAGGTAAAGCAAGAGTCACCTTTTGCTTTCCAACCGCAATACTTATCGTTTCATCAGCATCAGTCACATTGGCAACAATGGCCGTGATTGTGCCGTCCGGATTGACAAACGCCAACATATTCTTATCCAACGGAGTTTCCAGCCTGTAAGCACCTGTCTGTACAAAATGCCCCAGGTGTTTCATCAGGTAGAATTCCGGATTATACGTCACGGCACGGGTTTTCTTGTCGATAGAAACCATAGAATTCTGGTTCCATCCCCAGGGACTGATGCCCGGAGAAGGAAGAATCATGTTCCAATAGTGATATGAATTGATGCCATTACTGAAATAATGTTTCATCAGGTTCCAGGTGTATTCGGCATAATCCCATGAATTCGCCCCGTTGCCACACTCCGTTTCGGTTTGCATTAGTTTCAGTTCAGGATATTCACGATGAATGGTCGAGATAGCTTTCTTACCATCCCACTGGAAACCAACGCCTTTGATGTACTTCGATGCTTCCTTATCGCGTAAAGCTACACGCACATACTCCGGATTAGCCGTGTTGATGGTTCCGAAATAGATATCCGTCTTGATATTTTCTCTTTCGAACGTCGGCCCCAGATAATGTCCCAGGAAGAAAGTCAAATCTTCCGTGCGCCATTTGCAACTGGGGAATACCTGATTGGAGCAAGGCTCATTCTGCACATGAATACATTCCAACGGCAACCCTTCGGCTTCGTAAGCTTTTATGAAGCGCGCAAAGTAATTGGCATAAGTTTTCAGATAACCTTCTTCCATCCGGAAACCGGTGCTGAATTCAGCGATAGCCTCCGCAGGCGCAAGCCCGTTCACATCTTTTTCGCCCGAAGGACGGATGGCCGAAGCATAATGATTGTTTGTCTTCATCCATGCCGGCGGGCACCAGGGAGAAGCCCAGATGCGCAGATTGGGATTTACCTGACGGGCAGCCTTGATATAGGGAATCAGAATATAGCGGTCACGGTCGATATTGAAGTTCACCAGGTCGAAATCTCCTGCTACGTCGGCCGAAGAATAAAAGCTCATGGCGAAATCATTCGCACCCAGCGGAAGGCGGCAATACTCAAAGCAAGCACCTTCTTTTCCGAAGATGGCTTGAAGAACAGTTTCACGCTCTGCGGCGGACAACAGGTTCAGTGCATCCCAACCCATTTCGTTGAAGCATCCGCCTATACCCGTAATCAACTGCAAACGTTTAGTGGCATCGAGGACCACCCCATTTCCCGTATCATTCCGTTCCGGTTTCACCTTCTGTTTCGCCCAGGGGGCGGCCTGAGTAGTGGAATACCATTCCACTTTCTGTGCGGATATATTCCCACACAGAAGCAGTAACAAAATCAGACTTATGAATCGCATAGGCTATCTTATTTCCGTTGTTTCACCATCTGAATGGTTCCGTCTTCATTGTAATAGAGTTTATCTACACAGATGGAGCGCAGCCAGTCATGGTTGGACAAAGCACTGTTGTGATAGAAAGCAAACCATTCGCCTTTATACTCTACGATAGAACCGTGATTGGTGTAACTATCAGTGGGTTCCATATAAATACCCATGGATTTCCAGGGACCGAGCGGACTGTCACTGATGGCATAACGCATGCGGTTATCACCCTTCACGCCGTCGTTCCAGTTTTCGTCATGGTTATCGGAATAAGAGAGGTAGTATTTTCCGTTATATTTGTGTATCCAGGTAGCTTCGTGGAAGTCTTCCAAACCCTCCATAACCTGCATTTCGCCATCCAATTCCACCATATTGTCTTTCAGTTTACCACCCTTACATATCTGTCCACCACCATTGTAGATGTAAGCCTGACCGTCATCATCTACAAACACACAAGGGTCAATCAACGGGTCCATTCCTTCGATATAGCCCTGCACGGTGAAGTTGGCAGCCGGTTCTTTACTGGTGGCTACACCGATTTTCCAACTGTTGTTCCACTTCGTATCGCTGGGATGCGGGAAATAAAAATAGTAAGTACCATCTTTATAAGCACAATCGGGCGCCCACATAAATCCGCCTTCTTTACGCCCCCAAGGAACCTGGGATGAATTCAGGATTTCACCATGGTCTTTCCAGTGCACCATGTCGTCCGTAGAAAAGACATGATAGCGGTCCATCAAGTCGCAACCGCGTGGCGGGTCGATATCATGCGAAGCATATACATACAGGCGTCCGTCAGCCCATACATGAGCCGAAGGGTCGGCTGTGTACATGTGGGTGATAAACGGATTCGGAGCCATACTGTCAATCCCGGCAGCTTCTTCTTTCGCCGAATTGCTTTTAGGAGATTGGCAGGAAAGCATAAATCCCGCCAGGAACAAAGTAAAAATTGGATAAAAACTCTTTTTCATAAGTAATGTGTTTTGATAAATGATTTATTGTTCAGAATGAGATGCCAGATTATCCAACCTTTGCATTACAGAAGTAGTCTTTTGCAAGCGAATATCAGCAGAAGATGCACCTACCATTATGTTATAGTTACCGGAAGGATATATAAACTTTCCTTTCGCCTCGTCCCAATAGCGTAACAAGTCTTTCCGCAATTTTATAGTCACCTTCTTGCTTTCGCCACTCTTCAGTGAGACGCGTTCAAAACCTTTCAATTCTTTCACAGGCATCACTTCATCCCTCTCAGGAAGTTTCACGTAAACCTGGGCAACCTCATCACCTGCATATCTACCTGCATTCTTCAACTGGAATGAAACACTCACTTCTTCCTCACCATCCGCTACCTGCAGATTGGAATACTTAAATGAAGTATAGCTTAAACCATAACCGAAAGGATAAAGTACATCGCCTTTGAAATATTTATAAGTACGCCCCTTAGTTATGTCATAATCATCAAACGGAGGAAGTTCATCCAGACTTCTGTAATAAGTCAATGGCAAGCGGCCACCCGGATTATAATCACCAAATAGTACTTCCGCCACAGCTTTGCCTCCACTTTCTCCGGGATACCATGCATTAACAATGGCAGGCACATGTTCGTCCATCCAGTTGACAGCCAGCGAACTGCCGGCAACCAATACGACTACGATATTCGGGTTTACCTTATATATTTCCTGTAGGAACTCCCGCTGGTCTGCCGGAAGTTGAATGTCATACCTGTCTTGTCCTTCACGCTCTATCGACTTATTGATACCTAATACGGCAACCACCGTTTCGCATTCGCGCACTGCTTTGCCGGCTTCGCCATACAAATCCAGACGGGTAACTTTTCCAACCTGGGGAACCCGCCATTGCAATTTGGCGATGGCATAGTCGCGATTGTCATAATATTCAGCCTTCAACTGATAATCTTTTCCGGCTTCCAGATAAATAGCAGCCGTATCTGTACGGACCGCATGTCCCGGCCACGCATCAATCAACATTTTGCCATCAATACTCAGGCGGCATCCGTCATCGGATGTGAAACTGAGGGTATATTGTCCGGTAACCGTGGGGCGCAATTTGCCCGTCCAACGAACGGATAAGGGAGATTTAGGCAAGAAGGGATCCGGCGCCTGATTGCCCGGTTCGAAGTTTATCCACTCTTCTTTTCTTACTTTCGGAGTGCCCTGCAACTTCGTGTTATCAAAGTACTCGGCTTGCAATCCTTCCGGAAAGCTTGCCCCCTGTATAAGTTCCATGCCATCCACTGCCGACTTCCACGGAGCATATACCACTTTTACGTCCTCACCCACTCTGTCTTTGATACCTTGCAGAACAGAAACCGGAGCTATCACCGGCAATCCGCTATAATCGCCGAACTCACTACTGCCTGCATTGATACCTACCACTGCAATGGATTTGATCTTCTTTGCATTGAGCGGCAACATTTTTTTCTGGTTCTTGAGCAATACGATACATTCGCGAGCTGCATTCAGTGCCACTTCCTGGTGCTCTTTGGAACCTATCACAGCAGGAGATATTTTTGTATACGGATTCTTTTCTCCGCTATCGAACAAACCTAACTGCATACGCGCCCGCAATACACGATAGGCAGCCGAATCTATATCGGCATCCGTAACCATATATTGGCGGTAGGCACTCAGCAAAGGCTCATCATATACATCGTCGCCACATTCCAAGTCCAAACCCGCCTTTATGGAGAGGGTAGCCGCAGCTTCTTTAGTCTTCACATACTTATGCGCATTGACCAGCAAGGAAGGGCCTCCGCAATCGGAAACCACATACCCCTTGAATCCCCAGTCATTACGCAATACTTTGGTCAACAGCCAGGCATTCAGTGTACAAGGCACATCATTCAGTGCATTATAAGCCGACATGATAGATGCTGACTTACCATCTTTCACACATGCCTCGAAGGCCGGAAGATAGTATTCGCGAAGTTGTTTCTCTGATATTTGCGGATTACATACAAAGCGATTGTGTTCTTCATTATTAGCTGCAAAATGTTTGGGAGTCGACACAATCTTCAAATAACGGCTATCATTGCCCTGCAAGCCTTTCACAAAAGCGGTACCCATGATGCCACTCAGATACGGGTCTTCACCGTATGTCTCAGGGGTACGTCCCCAACGCGGGTCGCGTGCCATATTCACCGTAGGAGACCAAAAGGTCAGCAAATCACTGAACTGACTTTTCTGTTCACGTCCCTGGTCCAGTTCGTTCCAACGGGCACGGGCCTCATCAGAGATAACCGTAGCCACTTGTTCCTGCAATACAGGGTTCCAGGTAGCCGCCAACCCGATGGCCTGCGGGAACACAGTGAACCGTCCCGGACGAACCACTCCGTGAAGCGCTTCGTTGCCATGATAATATTTAGGAATGTCCAGACGGGAAATACCCGGTGACGTAGCGCGCAGTAAACTAATCTTCTCCTCAACCGACAGACGTGACAACAAGTCCATGATACGTTCGTGGGTGGGAGCATTCTCATTTTTATAAAGCTCCTGAGCCTGTGCCGTTCGGGCAGCACAGGCCATAAGAGCCAATAATCCTGTATAAGCAATCTTTTTAAGTGTTCTCATGGTGTTTTTCCTATTAACTATATACCTTACAATTTATCAGCAGACGGCGGCACTGCATCACCTGCACTACCCCATGCCTTATTGGGTCTGTTGCCCATTACCAATACCAATTTTCCTCCGTCTTTTATATCGTCATGGCTGAACCAGGGCTTATTCCATTCTTTGCCATTCAACGTTGCAGACTGGATATATTTGTTTTCGTCCGATGCACCTTGTGCCTCTACCTCAAATACCTTTCCATTGCTCAGCATCACTTTAGCTTTAGTAAACAAGGGGCTGCCGATGTTATAAGACGGGGAGCCCGGAGTCACCGGATAGAAACCTAAAGAAGAGAATACAACAAATGCCGACATACCGCCACCGTCTTCATCTCCCGGCAGTCCCATCAGGTCATTACGGAACCAGGTCTTCAATAATTGGCGGATACGCTTCTGTGTCTTCCAGGGCTGTCCGGCATAGTTGTAGAGATAAGGGATATGCAAACTCGGCTCATTAGCCATAGAGAATTGGCCTACATTACCGGTATGGTCGGGTATCTGTGCATAGAAAGCATACTTGCCACGTCCCAGCGGTTCACGGAAAGTCTGGTCCAGATTAGTGATGAATTGTTTGTCGCCTCCCATCAGATTAATCAAGTCGGCTACATTATGAGGAACATCCCAACGATATACCCAACCGTTGTTTTCGCCATAATATTCACGGGCACCCATACCTCCGGAGAAGCGATAATCGAACGGTTCAATCCATTTGCCGTCTTTATCTTTCGGATGGAAGAAAGCAGTTTCGGCATTGTATACATTGCGATAATTATGAGCACACTTCAGATAGTGGGCAGCATCATCCTTCTTACCCAGCATATCGGCGATTCTCGACAGACACCATTGGTCATACGAAGTTCCCAATGTAACGGCAATCGGCTGACGCTTCTCAAACGGATGCACATTCGGGTCTGTTTCCTTCTCTCCTGCCTGGAGCGCCGGGATATATCCGTTCTTCTTATAGAAATCATCAATCCAACCGGCAGCAGCACCCGACCACGGAGCCAATGTCTTTTCTTCTATACCTTTACGGCAGGCTTCATAAGCTTTTTCCAAATCAAATTTCAATCCTTTGGCGGCTGCATCGGCCACGGTTGCTACGGCATGGTTGGAGTTCATACGGCGGGAATCACCTGTAATCTCGGGGAAAGTAGGCATCCACATATCGCCCATTTGTTCCGCCATGCGCAGATAAGAATCAATCACATTCTTTTCCGTTCCTTCGTCAATCAGCAGACGCAAAGGGTGGGCAGCACGATAGGTGTCCCAAATCCAATCGTCCGTATAGAAAGGTTCGCCATTATCTTCGTGTATCTTTCCGTCGAATGCACTGAAATAACGACCGTCTTCACTGATGCAAACCGGGCGTTCGAATACGCGGTAAAGTGAAGTATAAAAAATCTGTTTATCGGACTCACTACCACCTTCTACCTGGATATCACCCAAGGCTTTATCCCACGTCTGGCGTCCTTTCTCTGCCAGTGCTTGCAGATTATAGTCAGGCAATTCACGTTGCAGGTTCTTCTTGGCCTGCTCTTCACTTATAAATGAAATACCATAGCGGAGATTTACCGTCTTAGTTCCATCGGCAAAGTGCAAAACGGCACAAGCATTGCGTCCTTCGGCATCCTTCTGAGAAGCATCTATCTTGCCATCAACCAGAATACCCGTCTCTATGGGGGCAATGTCCGACTCTATATATAAATACACGCGTGTATTATTCTCCAACTGCTGATAACCGCTCACAAATCCATCGCCTGCCTTGATGGCACCGTTACGTGAGTTTATCATCATATACACCGGCTTGCCTTGTTGTCCGTACTCTATCTGATAGAGAGCTGACTGGTGGGAAGGCGCATATTTCACGTTGATTTCCTCATCATCCAGAATCACCTCATAATAATAGGGTTTCAGTTTCTCATCGTCATAGCTATAAGCTACAACCGGACGCAGATTATCTCCCTGATACGGACTCAGATTGAAAGCAGAACTACCACGGTGACTGGTCACAATCAGGGGAAGTCCGTTCAACATATCCGTTGTATAATCCGCCCGTTCCGGGTAAACACGAAGCATGCTGTTCGGCAAATGAATAGTGGGGAAAGTGGGAACCAGCAAATGGCTGATATTTCCCATGTAGGGATTTACGTAGTCAACCGGACCTTTGACGGTGGCTACTTGGTTTTGTACTCCTCCACAAGCGCCCAACACGGAAACTAAAGCTACAGAGGCTAAGCAATGTGTAAATTTCATAATATAACAGTTTTAGTTTATATTTATTCTCGAAGGCAAATATAAGGATTGACACTTTCCCTTTCGATTAAAAAAGACTTAATAGCCGATTAATATTAAGTAAAGTGGCAAAATAAGCCTCTTTTTTACTACTACTCGCGCCCCCGGGTCTGTTTCACCACTTGTATGGTGCCATCCGGATTATAATAGAGTTTATCTACACAAATAGAGCGAAGATTACCTCTACCTGAGATAGAACAATTATGATAGAAAGCATACCATTCTCCATTATATTCCGCAATAGAACCATGACTTGTATCACAACCTGTAGGCTCCAGATAAATGCCCTGATAGGTCCATGGTCCCAACGGAGAGTTACTTGTTGCATAGTTCAGACGATTAGCTCCCTTGCCATTCTCTGCATGGTTGTCAGCATAGGATAAATAATACATACCGTCTTTTTTATGTATCCAGGCAGCCTCATGGAAATCCTTCAAACCCTCCATTGCACGCAGTGGTTCAGCCAATTCCATCATGTTGTCCTTCATTTTGGCGCCCACACAACGGCCTCCACCACCATAATAGAAGTAAGCTTGTCCATCATCATCTACAAAAACACAGGGATCTATCATAGCAAAACAATCGTCTTCCATTCCTATCATGTCTATATACTTATCTTGCACAGTGAAGTCTTTGGCAGGATGTTTGCTGGTAGCTATGCCCACTCTCCAGGTATTGTTCCAGTCATCGCCACTCGGGTGCGGAAAATAGAAGTAGTAAGTACCATTCTTATAAGCACAATCGGGTGCCCACATGAAACCTCCATCTTTACGTCCCCAGGACACCTGCGAAGAATTCAGAATTTCCCCATGATCCGTCCAGTTCACCATGTCATCCGTAGAGAATACATGATAGCGGTCCATCAAGTCACACCCACGCGGAGGATCGACATCATGGGAGGCATAGACATACAGACGTCCGTCTTCCCATACATGAGCTGAAGGGTCGGCTGTGTACATGTGAGTAACGAAAGGATTCGGTCCTAAAGTAACCGTTTTAGCTTGCTTCTGGCTGTTACAACTCATCAATGTCAACGACAAGGCAGCCAAAGTAATCAAATAGTTTTTCATACGCATTTTTATAGTTTTAATATTTAATACGAGCAAAATTAAAGCCGCATGATTAACAAAGCTCTTAATTTCAACTTAATAATTCGCTGTTTTTTTCTTTTGATAGAAATAAGCGACCGATATGCCGCATAATATAAAATTTTAGTGCCGTCTTCTTATTTCGTATCCCGCCGGGGCATCTCAAAACTCAACGGTTTCTCACAACGAAGCATCTTTGCCGCCTCACCCGTCAGCCACAGGTAATGGTCGGACGGCATTCCATCCATACCCACGAACTTGACTTCCTTGCCCACCGGAGGATTGTCCGTACACTTGAAGATTGCGGTACCTTCGTTTACTTCATCGAACATGGCTACATACAACATTGTAGCACCTGCATTGATGGCAGTGGAAATCTGTTGCCAATAGAAACGGCCACCTTGACGGGGGATAGAACCGGAAGGTTTCACATCATCCTTAAATGCATGGCGGCTCAGATTATGCCAACTAAACCCCGGGGTTACACAAGGCACATAACCAATGTTATTCTCTTTACACCAGGCAATATCATCAAGGATAACATCCCGATAACGGTCCATATCATTGTGGAGCAATGGAGTAAAACGCTGCACCATCCATGGCAGAACAATATCCGCCTGTTTGATAAGTTCGTGCAGGTAAGGATCGTGTATGCAATCGGCATTCAGGTCTCTCCAGAAAGTAGGTACACCCAACATTACGCTACAGCCTCCATATTCCGGATCATTCTTGAGGAAATCAATGAAACGTTCCAAGCCGATATTACGGATATCATACGGACGGTCGGGAAAGCCGACACCCCAGATAGTAACCAACGGTTTGCCATTATAAAAGACATAAGTCTGTTCCCCTGCCTGATTAGTTACACGCAACGAATCAACCAGGTATTTCCAATCGTCAATCAGCATGGAGCAATCTTCACCTTTAGCCGCCAGCCCGGACAAATCATACATTACCCCGATAGCGCGCCCATACTTGGAAGCCGCTTTCACGGCATGTTCCAGCACTGTGCTTCGTTTGCGTGCTTCCGGTCGGGCAGCCCCGAAGAAACGTTGCATAAATACGCCGTCCAGTCCATACTCTTTCATCCATTTAAAATGCAGGTCGACCGTGCTCTCATCCGTAGAACAGAAGAAACGGGCAGTAGAGCCATCCGCCAGTTTCTGCCCTGTGGGATACGTTTTCTCATACTCGCTTACATCCGGCCACATATCAATGCGGACACTGTTCTCATCCGGGTACATTACCCCTTTTCTCGGTTGATGAAACCAGCCTTGGTAGCCTGCCATAACCAGACCTTTATAAGATGGGTATTTAGTATTCTTAGAGTGTCTGGGCGTTGCATTCAGACTTCCGAACAAGAAAAAAACGAATAATAATAAAAAGCATTTCTTCATGGTAGCAATAATTTAAGTGGGTATTATATTTCTGTTGTTACTGTTTATTCCAAAGTTTTTTGATAGTTTCTTCCTGAGAATAGCCGAATGGACACGCTTCACTTTTCATATTGGCGCGATAGTTACCTTCGGTTTCATTCGGGCAGGTTATCATCCGGCAGCCGGGCATTTCCAGATGTCCGTCCGGGTCGGTACGACGTATCCAGTGATAAGCATACGTCAACCACTCATTCCGGTAATCTTCCGGTTGCAGGGATAGCCAGGAGATTTCGTCCCATCCCCACACAAAGTGTGAGTTCAGATCTGCTACATTCGGTTCTTTTCCTCTGCCATAGTTATCAAACTCCACGAGATATGGTAGGTGTTTACATTTCCATCCGCTGGGCGATATGCATCCTTTGCTTTTTTTATAGAGAGCATCCAGATGATTCACAGCAAGTTCGGCTTTATAAGGTTCGGAAGGTATTTCTTTTATGCGAAGCGGGAAAGAATTGAAGTCAAGCAGACTCACCCCATTCCTTACCATTCCTCCATAGGGAGTATGAGCATCCAGCAATACCCAGTGACGGCGGGCATGGGTACGCGCATATTCACGTATCTTTGCGATGATCCGGGCCCAGGAATCACGTGCCGGGTCATTCATACCAATCAACTCAATCTGTCCGAGATGAAAAGCCTCGCAACCGACATTGATATAAGAACAAGCCAGATAATAGAACCAAAGCTGGGTTTCCTGTCGGCTAATATCCGGCACACTACTGCCCTTATGCCAATGGTCTACCAAAAGTCCCTCTTTATTCAGCATATCGGCATAAGAGAAGTTTCGTGATTCAACCGGCAATCCGTAGCCCGTGAACACCCAATCGGGTATCTTCACCTGATTCACTTCTTCGGTTACAATCTCGAACAGGCATCCCTGAAGGATTATATCAGCATCATAGGCATGCAATTCATCGGCAAAAGCTTTCGCTTTACTCCAGAATTCCGGTTTGTTCAGCAAGCTTTCGCCTCCCCACCGATAAATGGAACGGCCGATAAACTTAGCCCCTATATTCTTGACCATACGCATATCATCGGCATGATAGGAATACACTCTCCGCCCTTCCGGTTTATCAGGCATCAGCAGATAGACCATTGTGATGGAACGGTCCAGATAATTTTCCAACACCTGCCGGGAGATACCTTTCTCATTGAAATGGTACTCCTTTCCCTGTCCCCACAGAGAACAAGGAAGGAGGGGGAACAATATAACAAGGTAATATATAATGTTTTTCATGATAATCAATTGATAAGTTTACCAGGCACTTCGTTCTCGATAAAAAGGTACCGGTTCGGATGTATATTCTATTGATTGGGTCTGATAAGGTAATACACGCATTTCCGTAACTGACTTGGTATCATAGTTTTGATTCCCGGTCAGTGTTACAGCAAACAACGCAATACCTGCATCTTTTGGTAAAACCAGCATACGGGCATTTGCTGGAATATCCAGACATACCTTGTACAGGTAAGCAAAGTTATACGAATCATTTCCCTTGTGTGCGCTATGCTTATGGTTGGCAATATACCCGACAGAAGCATCTTTGATATAGCCCTCACTTTCGCCTTTCCAGCCCCACTGTCCATAGAAACCGGAATAATAAGGCACATTTACCTGATAAGGTTTATCATCCACCAGGAAAGTGGCCTGACGGTCATCCTTGACAGAAGTTACCAGCAGGAAGAGTTTATCCGCACCAGGATGCTCAGGCAAAAGAATGGTATCTCCATTCGCCCGAATGTAATTGAAGATAGCAGGATCATTCTGCATCCTGAATTCAATACCATCCGAAAGAATCTTTTCAGGCATCAGTTCGGCTGCCAGTGAGTTACCCTGTCGGTCAAAGTCGCCTGCACGGTTAAATTCATCGGATGTCAAGGCTACTGCATTATAGGCCAGTTTCAGCGGCTGACTCTCAGGAACAGTCAACAAAGTCTTTTGCTTGAATGTAACCTTGAATGTACGGGGCTGGAAAGCTTTACCGCTAACCATCAGTTTATTACCGGAGAAGGTGGCTTCTCCTGTTTCTTCCTCTATTCCATTTACTTCTTTGGCGCTTTCAATATCAGATGCGAACTCCACATAGCCCTGTTCGTAAGAATTACCATAGATTTCATTGATACGAACAATGTATCCATTCCCATCTTCCGCTTTTTTGATAGCTTTCACAGCAATCTGAGGACGGTCTGCACCGGCAAATGAATAAGAACGTCCCAGTTTACCTACATGCTTAGTGGTGGCAAAAGCCAGTAGAGGCTGGTTGAAGTTTTCGGCTTTCCAGGCAATGTTTGCTTGGTTTGCATCTGATTTATGTCCCACAATGGCGTAGCGGAAAGCATGGTGTCCGTGATCCTGGTGGTCCTGATACGTATAGTGCTTACCCGGCTGAGGCGTATGAAGTAAAGTCAGGCGAATCGTATTATCATCCGGCTTATCCCATCCATATTTGGATTCATTCAGGATGGAGATGCCATAAGACGAATCATTGGCAGTCAGGTCGGCCCACTGATGCCCCAGTACTTCAAAGGAATTCTCAACATTGTTGCCACGCTTCACATAACCTAAGCCCAAGTCATAAGTGGCTTTTTCATTAGACACTGTGGTTGGAAATTCCGCTTTCAACAAAGCTTTCTTTCCCTGCCAGTCAAACTCGTTACTGATTTCTATTCTATCGTCCTCAGCTCCGTCCGTCAAAGTGATATATTGTACAAATCTGGAGTCTTCATGAGTACGTTCCACGCGCAAAGACGCTCTCAACGGTCCGTTATCCGCTACGGAGATTTTAACGTTATCCGTGATGGAAGTGCTCGGCCCATCAAATACTTTCTTATAAATTTCCCAAGCCGGATAATCGGTAGAAAGGTTTTCAGTAAACATCATCAGGCGGAACGGTTTACCAACTTGTACCAGTTCACGGTTATTCTTCTTATCAAAAATGGAAGCAATGTCACCATGCTCGTCCAATGCTATCCTGTAAATAGAGTTTTCAATGGTTTGGTCCTTCACCCGTAAATTCCCGGAAGATGCTGTTCTTCCCGGTTGAATATTATATACCGAAAAGCTAAGCGGGTCTACCTGAGCTACAAACAAAATCTCAGCCATCCCATTCTCCCAGGAAATCAACTGTGCAGGCATACTCTCTCCTTCCGGGGAAGTCACTTTCACTCCCGACGGACGTTTGTCCATTCTGATGGTAGCCTTTACAACATCTCTACGGGCAGAAGCAACAGGATTGTAAACTACAACCGGAAGCCCTTTCACCTTGGTATCCAAAGCCCGGCTCACGGCACCTACGGCCGTAGTTATGGTTTCTGAAAAACGTGTTTGAGCTATCAGTTCATCATTCCAGGAGAAAGTATATGATTGCGGAATGCTGGTACCTGTCAGGTCATCGTGGAACTGATGCCACAAAAAACGTTGCCAGTTCTCACGTAGAGCTTCGGAAGGATATTCCATTCCTCCCAATGTTTCTGCTACCACGGATGCTCTTTCAGCCGCATCTGCCAAGTGTTCGTTTCGACGATTGAAATGTTTCATTGCCGCCTGTGAAGTGTAGCATCCCACCCCATGCACATCCATCAACAGTTCACCATCATAAACGGGAAGTTCGGGATGTTTTTCAAAAGGATAATAATCTTCATATATCTGTCCGGCTTTGGCACTGATTACTTCTAACGGGCCATCTGCCTTCAAACTTTTTTCTAACGAATAAACGGAAGGAAGCGTAGGCGACCCACCACGGTCTCCTACTCCGTAATAGCTATAAGCTGTATTATCAGGACCCAACTTAGCCCTCTCCAGAATGCGGCGGTTCGTACTGATATCATCATAGTAGTAGGATGTACCATATCCTCCGGCATCCAGTACTGCCATAATTCTGGCGCCATCCAACCCTTGCCAAAGACCTATCTTGAACGGCATTTTTTCTTTTTCTCCAAAATACGGATTCTTCCGCCATTGGAGTTTCTGGGTAGAGAACCCTATCAATCCGCAGTGTGCGGCAATGGTAGGTAGTGTATAGCCGAAACCAAAGCAGTCCGGCAAATAAATATCGTTTGATTTGACACCAAACTCTTTTTTATAAAATTCCTGCCCCATCAGGACATTCCTGAAGAAGGATTCAGAAGAAGGGATATTAGGGTCTGTCGCTTCCCATGCGCTTCCCACCACATTCCAGCGTCCTGCTTTTATGTACTTCTTTACAAGTTCATATTCATGAGGATAATACTCCTTCATCCAGGCATACTTTTGAGCGCTCTCAAAGTTAAAGATGTAGTTCGGGAAACGTTCGAAGAGCCAAAAGTTCTGTACCATCGTGCGGTGCAGATAATCATCTATGGACTCGCGTACATCCCAGTTCCATTGCGTATCGAAATGGGCCGTTGCTACCAGATACGCTTTGTATTCTTTTTGCTGGCTGTACAACATGTGTACGGAGCAAAGCAGTGACAGAATGCAACATAGTATTTTTTTCATCTTTCGCTTTTTGTATGGGAAAAATTCATTAATCAAAGGTTTCTACGGGTAATAAAAGGCATATCCGAACCGTACCCGGACTGTATCTGAGACGTACTTGCTCCGTACGTTCTCCGCTCAGAAGTACCTCTGAGTGGAGAAACACTGGAGAAGGTACGGAGCAAGTACGTCTCGGGTACGATTCGGATATATAATTAGCTATGTCATCTGGAAGGCCATGTGGACTTTAAAGGTATCTCTCCCCGAAGCATCTTTTTACCCTGCCCTACAAGCCATAAATAATGGTCGGTGGGTAATCCGTCTTCAATACCCATAAAAGTAATATTCAGATCCTTGGCACGCTGGCACCAGTCATTGCCAGTTAGCCCTTCAACCATTTTATTGCTAATCCTGTATCCTCCGTTTTGATATACGACATAATAATCTAGAGCAGATTCGTTACTCGGAACATCGCTCTGATTCAAGCATTTATAAATGGCTGTACCTTCGTCTATCTCATCGAACATAGCAATGTAGAGCAACTGTGCACCCGATTTGATGCAATGGTACATCTGATTCCAAAGGAACTTGCCACCCAGACGTGGATTTATACCATTATTGGGATGCATATTGCGGTCGCAAGAACCGGGGAAGCAAAGCGGAGCATACTCTACCTTATTATCCTTACACCACTTTATGTCATTTTCTATCAGACTATGGAAATTAGAATAATTGTCATCACCATAACGCCCCACAAACCACGGCATAATGACATCAGCAGCCTTTATCAAGTCGTGCAACTTGGCATCCGGCAGTGCATCGTTACGTCTTTCACGCCAATAAGTGGGAACGCCGAGCATAATGCTGAAACCTTTCTCCTTCAAGCCATTCATCAAGTCTTCTATATCCGTAAGAGAATAAGGACGGTTGTCATTGAAGCCTACACCCCAAAGTACAATCATGGGTTTACCATTCTGATAAAGATAAAATTTCTGCTTAGTACGGTCCTTCAACTGATATTTATCCATGATGGCTTGTGCGTCTGCCAAGACAGCATCTGTCCCTCTTTTGTTATTGGACATGAAACCACCTAAATCATACATCACACAAATAGCACGTTGATGAGTGTTTGAACCTTCCATAGCCGATTCAAGTACTTTATCAAAATGGTCCTTCCCATCTGGATTATCAATCACTTCGCCCACGAAACGCTGCATAAATGCACCATCAATACCATAATCCTTCATCCACTTGAAGTGAAGCAGTACACTGGATTTGTCATAGGCGCTATAAACCGTAGCCTTCTCACCATTAGGAAGAATAAATTTTCCTGGTGTGTACTGTTTCTCATATTCACGCATATCGGGCCAGAAGTCGATAGAATTCCGCAATACACCCGGTTCGAACATATCGTTTTCACGATAATGATACCACGCAGTATTTGAATGCTGGCTGTGCGAACATCCGTCGCCAGGCGCACCAAACCAACCTTGATAACCAGTCATTACCAAACCACGATAAGTATCAAAAGGCTCACCATCTTTGTGAGGGGTGAAGTCGGGTTCATTGTATATTTCAGTAGGGTTCGGATTGTCGGGTTTTTCAGGTTCAATGGCAGGGGGAATGACGTCATCATCGCTACCGCCACAAGAAGTTGTACATGCCAGAAGGGTACACAATAGCAAATAATACATTTTATTCAATTTCATTTTTCTATTTTTAATGGTTAAGATAAAGGCCGGAAGAACAAACATACGTCTCCCTTCCGGCCAATTATCACAATCTTATCACCTTCATTAAAACTATTCGCTAGGAACTTCTATCTTTACAATTTCCGTATAGTTGTACTTTTCAAATTTATCCTTCACCTTAGCACCCATACGTACGAAATAGATATAGCCAGGCTTTACCTGTAGAGATACTTCATACGCTATACTTTTGCCATCCTCCTCTTTAGGAATCTTGTCCCAAGTCTTCATGACGTTAATTTTGCCAGGCTTATCATAATAACCAATATGGTTGGAAGCACCACAGAAATGATTCAAGCTGAGAAACGGACAAACATCCATAATCTGCGGAAGCCCTTCTGTGATCGGAGCATCCAAACGGCAGGACATAGTAAGTGTAGTTCCTTCAAGTTTCGTTTTAAAATCGAAAAGTTTCAGATAAGGAGTTACTTCAAAATTCTGAGTAGTCTTGTTACCGATACCCAAACGGATCGTATCAGAAGGCCACCAAGACCCTTCCGGCACCATATCATACGTTCCGGCAAAGAGTTTGGTATTATTAAACGTACCGTCTTCTTTGATGGCAAGATCCTGACTTCCGGGATTGACTTTATAACTCACCTCCCAGATGCGAATGTGGCAATCTCCCCGATCAGATACAATGCCTTCTCCGGTAGTGGAATCTATTATCTTCCCATAGAAATGGCAATCGGGAGCATCGAAGTTATCCACCTCCATGCAGGATGCCATCAGCAATGCCGAAGCACCACACATTAAACTGTATATTAACTTTTTCATATCAATACTTTTTCTAAAAATTATTCCATTTAATAACCATCATTACGAATCAGCAACGGGTTCTTATTGATTTCACCACCCGGAATCTGCTCATAATAATGACGTTTGTCAAATGTTACTCTACGACCTTCGCGTTCCACTTCATTCAAGAATATCCATTTGTTTTCATCGAGAACCAGATACGGAAGCAATGTATGAGTATACACACCATCCTGGAACATGATGTCGGCCACCCTCCAACGACGAATATCAAACAAACGATGATTTTCGAAACAGAGTTCACGGGCACGCTCATCACGGATGTATTGCAGGTTTTCATCAATCACAAAACCATAGATCTCGGAACCTACATCTGCCGGATTAGCAACCATTTCATGTCGGCTGGCACCTGCACGATCACGTATCTCATTGATATGTTCGAAAGCTTCTGCTTTCAAATCTTCGTTACCGGTAATCAAGCCTAATTCATAAGCAGCTTCCGCCCAGTTCAACAAGATTTCGCCATAACGGAATACCTTCCAAGGTTGATAATTGGTAAAGAATACGCGGGCATTGCTTCCGTCAGCCTGTACATACTTACGAATACAAGCACCCATACGCGAATACCCCTCATCACCTGTGCCTTCTGCCAAACCGTGAATACCGTTAATTTTTATCTTAACACCATTAACGTCCTTGTATTCACCCGGTTGAGAAGCTCTTACACGGAACTGATTGGTATAATCGTTAACACTTCCCTGTGTCTCTGCAGTACCATCAGCAGCAGTACCCGGATAGCTTTTATATACACCACCCTGAAAGTCCAATACTGTGCCGGACATGGATTCAGTCATACCGGTAAAGTAGAAATTAGCACGGCATCTTGGTTCCATTTTATCCGTATTCCAGAGGTCAGTCACGTTGTCAAAACGTATCGGTTCACCGGTTTCTTCATCAGTAATGGCAGGCATCTCATAAAGCCCCATAAGTTCCCATGCTGGCTGAAGCGCAACACCTACGTCACCTGAAAGCCCTTCACCCTTCGGCAACACCATACAATCCCAGCAGTGGAATAAGCTGGTATTGGTAGGAGTACTAGTATTAGGTCCATATTGCTTAACCATGATATCTTCTTCCGTATTCGGATTCAGGAAAACTTCTGTATAAGCCTTTTCTTTATCTGCCCCGGTATGGAGTTTGAATCCGGCTTTTTGTAAGAACTTACACGCATCATAAGCATATTGGAAAAATTCCTGTGCCTTGTCTTCGGGCATACCCATCAGACCAGCAGAAACTGCCGGACCGGTAACAGCTGTGTATTGAGTATATTTGGCAATAGAACCAGCATACAACATGGCACGAGACATCAATGCCGCAGCAGCATAACGATTAGCACGTCCTACTTCGTCTTTAGAAGCAGTTGCATTCTCCATGGCAAACTTCAAATCCTCATAGATGAACTTCCAGCAATCATACTCTGTATTACGCGGTTGCTGCAATTCCTCCAGTGGAGCTTTAGGGTCGAGCACCTTGTCTACGATAGGTATACCACCATAGCGTTTCACGATTCCGAAATAGTAGAATGCGCGCAAGAAACGAGCCTCGCCCAAATAGGCATTATAATCGTTTTCTTTATAATTATCGCGATAGTTAGGCAATTGCTCCAACATATTATTGAGGTCGCGAATGCGATCATAAGGCCAGTATCCCCAGCCATCGCCGTAAGAAGTTCCGCGACCTGTTGCCTCAGCAGCACAAGATGCCGGGCTACCCTTCTGGGCCTGCCACCTATTACCGCTATGCCAACCACTGGCATTTACTGTAGCATATCCCTTATCATCACCATTCTGGCAATAATTAAAATCTTCAATAGGAAGGTCCTGATACATCAGAGCAAGATATTTCTTAATACCATTGTCCGATTGAAACAGTACATTTTCGTAGATAAGTCCTTTCGGCTCCAAATCCAGGTCATAGCAGGAAGTCGCCGTAAGTCCCAATGCAGCTGCTACAAATATATATTTTAATGTTTTCATATTCTATTATCTTTAGAATTTAAGAGTTGCACCAATATTAAACGAACGGTTCACAGGGTAATTGTAGAACAAGACACTATCTTTATTAGGATCATCATTTACACCACCTCTTGCTCCGGGACGTTCTGGATCTATATTATCCAAACCAGTAAAAGTTAAGAGGTTGTAAGCATTGAAATAAACACGAAGATCTTTAATGCCCGCCTTAGCTAACCAGGTTTTTGGCAGTGTGTAACCTATTTCCAAAGTTTTCAGACGCAAATAAGAGGTATTCTTAATACCTGTTCCTGCATTACTGAAACTATGACCAGTGGCCGGATATAATCCCGAGACCCATTGGGTATTCGGATTGAAAGGATCGTCACTCGGATTAGCTGTATGCCAACGATCAAGATAAATATCCAACACTGCACCGCCATTGAATGGTCCTACTTCCGTAAACACTTCAGTATAAGAATTGTATACGCCTGCTGCGCCCTGCCAATTCAGAGAAAGGTCAATACCTTTCCATTCAGCACCCATCACAAAACCATAATTGAATACCGGCAGGTTATAAGTTGCCATCGGATGATTATCGTCACCATTGATTATACCATCGCCGTTCCAGTCTTTATAGTAATAGTCACCCGGCAATGTTCCCTGACCATATCCGCCACCGGTAACATTGTGATAACGAATTTGCTCATAGCTACTGAATCGTCCACCTTCTTCATAAGAGAACCAGATATCTTTATTACGTCCTGATACATCCCGACGACGCCAAGCATCCATAGAGTTGCTGGCCTGACTATCCTGACGATAATCCCAACGATTCTTCGTAGCAGAAATTTGTCCACCAACCCAATAATTCACTCCAGCTACCCTGTTGCGGTGATTCAAACTGATCTCCCAACCAAAGGTTTGGTCGCTATTCAGATTCTCTTTCGGCAGAGAAGCACCCACCGTACCCGGAATAATAGTTGAAGAAGTATCAAGTAAGCCACTACGCTTACGCTTGAACACTTCAAATGTACCGCTCAACTTTTGGTTCCAAAGGTCGAAATCCAAACCAAGGTTATAGGTTTCAGCAGTATACCATGTCAAATCAGGATTAGGAATAGAAGTTGCAGCAACACCAGCCATGAGTGCACCATTGTAGAACCAGCCGATTTTATCTTTTTCAATATTATACGCTACTACATTCTGAGGATAAGTGTTAGCACCTCCGTCATCACCCATCTTACCATAAGATCCCCGAAGTTTCAAATTGGTAAGGAAAGGCACCAATTCTTTCATAAATGCTTCTTCGCTTATGCGCCAACCAGCAGATACGGATGGGAAGAATCCCCAACGTGACCCTTTCGGGAAACTGGAAGAACCATCATAACGGAAAGCAAAATCCACCATATAACGTCCTTTATAGTCGTAGTTCACTTTACCCACAACAGACTGGCGGGTTTTGTCACCGGCACCACCCATTGAGCCTATCTGATCCTTCTCTTCACCATAAATCAGATATTCACCATCCAACAGCATAACGCGTTGTGCATAAAAGTTATCCCAATTGTTGTACTGTTCTTCAAACAACACCATGGCACCAACATTGTGATCTCCAAACTTATTGGCATAGTTTAAAGAGAGTTGCATCACTGTTCCGTAACTTGGATCGGTATTACGTCTCAGATTACTGTCAGCATTACGGTCGAAGCTTTCCATAGTGCCATCTTCTCTCTTATTGTACAATTTATAAGCACGCTTATAGCTTGTATTATTGGTGGTATAATAATCGTAGCTATAAAAAGCCTTTGCACTCAAGCCTTTCACACCTGGAATATCATAAGTCAATGCCAAAGCACCATTAAAGTTGTAGCGCTTCTCACGGCGATAACCGGTGAGATCACTATTAGTGGCAGCTACAGGATTTTCAGGTTCACCCATTTCACTGTCCCAAGCAGGATAATTATGGTCACCGTCTACATAAGCCTCCGAAGTCGGTCGATAAGTCCAAGCTTTCTTATACACAGACCAAATATCAGTAAACGGTTGATTCTTCTCATCCATATAACCACTGGTTTGTATAGTAGCCTTTAAACGGTTAGTAATCTTGGCATCGATATTGCTGCGGAAGTTCCAACGATCATAATTCAAGGAACCGCTCTTATAAGAACCTTCCTGTTTCAAGTAAGCGAGGTTAAAGAAATAATTCACTTTCTCGGAACCACCATTCACGCTAACATTATATTGTTGCTGCGGAACATTGTCATCGAACAACTCTTTTGTCCAGTTCGTACTTTTTTTCCTTCCGGTACTGTACTCCATCATATCTTGCCAAGTGTATTTGGCAGGAGTGCGATTCGGATAAGTGTTGTCACCAAAAGCATTATAATATTTCTCATTAATAAGTAACATATGGTCTGCGGCACTTGCTGTTTGAGGCACATAGAGGAACTGCTGCCAACCGTAATTAGCAGAGAATGTAATGTCGAACTTGCCATTAGAAGCTTCACCATGCTTAGTAGTAACCAAAATTACACCATTAGCAGCACGTACACCATAAATAGCGGCAGAAGCATCTTTCAAGACAGATACATTATCAATTTCATTGGCATCCATACGGGAGAAATACGCCTTATCGCGAGGGATACCATCAACTACAATCAACGGTTCACCCATACCACGAATATCAATAGCATTGTCAAATTCACCAGGTTGTGAACTCTTCTGTGAAATACGCACACCGGGAATTTTACCAGAAAGCATGTTCACCACATTTTCATTCTTAGTAACAGCTATTTCTTTATTATTGATGGCAGAAACAGCACCTGTCAATGTAGCTTTCTTCTGTGTACCATAACCAACAACAACTACTTCTTCCAAAGCTTGGCTATCTTCCTTCAATGTAATTTTCAAGCTGGTTTTGTCAGCCGTAACAACAGCATCAATATAGCCGATAAAAGAAATAGTCAATTTTTCTTTTGCATCAGCAGCTATTTCAAACTCACCATTAATATCGGTAATGACACCTCGAGTGGTACCATTCACCCGAACATTGGCTCCAATGACAGTTTCACCCGTTTGGTCAACTACAGTACCGCGAACAATGCGGTTTTGGGCTGACATGGGTAATGTCGTCAGGAGGCATAGAAATGCAATTATTATTGTCTTCCATGAGGCAAAAGCATTTCTTTTGGTATTATTAAAATTGCAATGTTTCATGTTTAGATTTTCTATTCATTAAAGAAATCTTCATTTTTAGTGGCAAGAGGATGCCCGCTTGTACATGGGCACACCTCTTAAAGTTTTACTTAAAAGAATTATTAAGGCTTAGGAGCCGGCATTGTTGCACCTTCCGGAGCCACACGACGGTTGATAAAAAGCATACCCAACTGATCTGTACCAGTGCCATGAAGTGGCTTCACACCGTAAGCATATTCATAACCAGCACCGAGGGCAATACGAAGACCATACCCTGTATAACTTTCGGGAAAATGAAAGTCGCCGTTTTTTTCGTCCATCGTCAAGTCACCGAAGCCCCAATCAATTACCGTCTGATAGAAGCCAATAGGGTTATTGATATAATCATTATATTGTCCCAGCCATCCATCATAATCATAGCCATCACCTCCGCCATATTTTTTACCATTCTCTGCGATATAAACTTTTTTATCTCCATCTTCAACCGTAGCCAAAGCTTCAGGAACATAGACTGCAAATCCACGGTAGAACCAATAAATACCACGGCAACCTTCTGCATATTTCTTAGCTATGTCACCCATTTCTAAAGTAGTACCATTATGGAAAATAAGGCTTTCACCCTCGAACGATATGCTATAATTCGCCCATTTTTCGAAGAAGTTTTCCTTACTACTACCATGAATAATAGGAATTTCCGACTCATAATTTGTAATAGCCTTCGGGAAGTTCAGTGTTTGTACACCCATTCCCATAGCAGTTTCACGACCACCCCATTCAGCTTCGAAGTTACCTATCAATCCATTTGCCGTAAAGTCTACATTGGCAAGCTCATCGATAATAACCACATAAATCTTAGCTTTCACTACGTCATCAACTACAACATTCACCAAAAATCCCGGACGGTCTACATTATCATTGAAGCTCGTTCCTGGTCTTTCGCTGAATTTCCATTTACCATCACTTGCCAAACTCTTACTTAGGAGTTCTCGTTTTTCTTGAGCCTTGCCACCCGGCTGCTTGTTATTACCCGCAACTACAAATTCAGCCCCTTCAGGAAGTTCAGAGAACAAATCTTTGAAATTGAATTCTTTCAGCAAATCAAGACCATTGACAGTCATCTCTTTAAAACCATCAGCGAGGTCTTTCGGAGCATAATCAGCCTTAATCGTAACGCCACCCAAGTCTTCGGCCACAGATGAGAAGTCATCAGATACTTTCACATTGAAGTAATTGGAACCAATAATCGTTCCTTTGAGATTCATTTGGAGAGAAACAGCATAAGTTTTTCCTCCTTCTGCTTCACCAAGTGCTTTTATAGGAACTTTAATGAAATCACCTTCCAATTTCGCCTCACCGTTTACTTTAAATTGTTCCCCATCAGCAGCACGAGTAAGTACATGAGACTCAGCGATTGTAAATTGGGCACCATCTAAATTTTTGAGAGCCGGTCTTGCCAAGAAGTTCACCGTAACACCAGCATTACCAATCTCTACAATACCATCTATCGTCTCCGGACTATAGATCAGTGAGTTTACTAAAGATCCCAATGGAAGGACATACTTTTCACCTTCTATTGTAATGATAGCCTCCGTATCAGTAACTACCATAGAAATGTTTCCTCCACCCGGCTTAATTACAATTTTCTGCCCGTCACTCAATGTCAACGTATATGTGCCGTCCTTTTCATCTACCTTTGTAATACTTGCACCGGTCATCAGTGCATTACCCAATTGTGTCTTGATGTCGTCAATTGCCACTTCGATTACTGATACTCTTGATTTCAGATCATCAACATCATCATTATTACATGAAGTAAAGGCTCCTGTTGAAAGAACCACCGCTCCAAACAGGAGCGCATTTAAAAATCGTTTGTTCATAATAATTAAATTAAAAGTTGGTAAATATATAAATATAGGTCACTTAAAAACCTTATCTTTCCATTAGCAAAAAGAAGCCTATTCAGGGGGAGGATACTTTATGTATACTTGTGCATTTTTCATATTTATTAATTTGATGTTTTAAAATTCTATGAGGGCAAAAGTATGAGGTTGGCGTTAATATTATCCTTAAAAAGACATTAATCGGAGCACTTTTTTTGCCGTAAAATGAAGTCTTAGATGCATTTTAACAGATGCACCTTAAAAAAGAATATATAAATAGATTAATTGAAGAAATAAGGAAAATTTCGGGTGAAGTTTAAACGATATTCAAGTGATGTTTAAACTACCTATAAGTAGTTGTTCAATCACTACGTAGTAGTCAGGCAACTACTTATGGGTAGATGAGAAACTACTACGTAGCTATTGTAGGATAGCACCTCATAAAAATAAGGCTTGCAGTTTTATAACCCAAACAGGCCATAAAACTGCAAGCCACAACTAATAAATTCTTATCCTACTAATTATTTCCCGACACCATTCTCATTGAAAGCAGTGACTAAAAAATAATATTCCGAATCTCTATTGAAATAACGAGCTTCATACTGGTTGTCGTAAACTACCATGGAGTGGGTAAGTTTCTCTTTCTGCGTTCCCCAACGCAAAATATAGCCAGTCACATTATCCTGCGGTTCCCAACTAAAACGGTAGATACGTTTATCATTTTCATCACGTGAAGCCTGGAAGCCTGTTACTGCAGCAGGAACTTTACCACCACCCTGACCGAAAACACGTAAATCGAACAAAGAGAAACAACCTTCCATATCTTTCGTATTGTAAATTCTCAGGTATTGCATTTTTGCAGGAGCATTCAAAGTATGCAGTTTATGAGGAGCATCTTTCTCGTTCTTTTCTTCATCAACCAGACGAGTCCAATTCTTCCCATCAGTTGAACCTTCAATATAATATTGGTAAACCACCGGTCCATGAGGAGCATGAACATTGAAGTTGTGATCGGCAAAATTGACTTGGATAGCATTTATCTCCATTAATTTGCCGAGGTCCATTTGCAACCACTCGCCCTTATTACCAGTTTGGGCAGCCCACCAGGTTTCTACCTGCTCATCGTTCGCTAACTCAGGTTCATAACCTTCAAGAGAGGAAGATGCGGATACCTTTTTCTTATACGAAAGTAAGTTCCAACCCATGTTGATATCTTCTTTTTCAAAGTCTACTTTCCTATCGGGAATGCAGAAAGGATAATCAGCAAAAGTGGTAAGCGCATACATACCGTATTTATCAGAAACAACTACCGGGAATATACCTAAACGGCGTTCAAACCAATGGCGCACGGAAATTGTCATAGAGGCTACATGCCAATAATTGCCATACTTATCTTTGAATGTATGGCCATGTCCTGCACCACCGATAAAGCCACCGGGTTTAAAAGAAAAAGGATTGTCTTCTACATATTCAAAGGGGCCTAACGGATTATCACCCACATAATTACCATCACCATAAATACGATATTGGGTACCGGGAGCAGCATATTGCAAGTAATAACGCCCATTATGTTTCAGTACACAGGGACCTTCATTCCAGCCTTGACGCGGTTCTTCATTATTCTTTCCGGGAACTTCCCAACCATATTTATCACCATTATGTTCAATCAGCGATTTAGGTTCTCCGATAGCACAGAAACCATTCTTCGGATCTACTTCTACACCCACAATCGGATCTACGTCAGAACATCCCCAATATAGATAGACCTTTCCATCATCATCTTTAAAGAAAGCCGGATCATGCTGACGGTAAGTCAACTTTGTATCCACTTCCTCCCAAGTATCCGTCTCAGGATGGGCATTCTTGAAAATTCGGGTATTTCCGCTGGATGCAGTAAAGTAAAGCGTATCACCATAAACAAGAATGGTAGGAGCATAATCTTCCAAGGTCGGAATAGTAGTACAGGGAATATACTCCCATTTGGCCAGATCTTCGGAACGCCAGTAACCACCGGATTTGGAAGCAAACATGTAATAATATCCCTTGAAATATTCCAGTACCGGATCGGCAGCTTCGCGCCGTGACTCCTCGTTCGGTTGAAAACGATAGTTCAAGTCTATAGGATTGGTAACAATCCTTTCATTCTGAACTATTTTCTGTTCTGTTGATGCACAACTTACTATCAGTCCTGAGACCAAAGCTATGCTCATTAATTTGGCAATGTTTTTCATAATAGTTTTATATTAAGTTTCTTTCCTTTGTATGCTACGTTTACAGTCTGCGATACATTATCCAAACCAAGCCCATCCTGTCCGTTCACAAGAGTAATGCGGAAATTACGTTCTTTCAGCATCCCATCATAACCTCCTTCACAAGGATAGATGGTAAACTGTTTCTTTCTGTCATTCCATGTCATGCGGATAGTGGTGTACTTTCCTTTTTCATAATTATAATTATCACCTTCATCCTCATATAAGATAAATTCCCCATCAGCACCGGGATAGATACGGATTTGCAGATTATCCCATGGCTTCTCGGTTGCATACTGCACGGAAGGTCCTACAGGAATGATGGAACCGGCTTTCACATACAGCGGAATTATATCGATAGGAGCATTGCGGGTAATCTCACGTCCGCCATCCTGCATTTCACCTGTCCAGAAATCAATCCAACGGGTTCCCTCAGGCAAATATAAAGAACGACTTCGGCTTGTACTGGTAACCGGAGCTACCAGAATAGACTTACCAAACATATATTCATCACCTAAGTCCAGCACCTTTTTGTCTGTCGGAAAATCAGAAAATAAGGCACGCATCAGACTTCCGCCATTGGAAGTAACATCCCATGATGCAGAATAAATGTAAGGAAGTAAGCGATAGCGGAGATTAATCATCTTCTCTTGCGCATCGAAAGCCCAATCACCCCGATTCCCAAACTGAAAAATCTCACGTGGAGTATTCGTACCGTGTGAACGCATCATACCGGTAAAAACGGAAAACTGCATCCAGCGTACATACAATTCCTGATAAGCCGGATTCTTCACACCACCAGGGAAATGATTGGCTGTATAGAATCCACCGATATCCGAGTTCCAGTAAGGTATGCCCGAAAGTGAGAAGTTCAGGGCAGCAGAAATCTGGTTACGTAGCACATCCCAGGCAGCAACAACATCCCCCGACCACGACTGAGCGCTGTAACGCTGCTGTCCGGCAAAGGCGGAACGCGTCAGGATAAAAACACGTTTATCAGAAGTCACTGTCCGTTGATGTTCGTAGACACCACCTACACTGACTAATGGAAAGGCATTACGCACCTTGCGGAAAGAGCCCAGATAAGTTTGATAATCGTAATCCTCTTCTTTAATCGGATTATGTTCCGGTTCAGTAGCATCCAGCCACCAACTGTCCATGCCGATGCTGAACATCTGCTCGTTCAAGTGCTTCCAGTAAATATCTCTTGCCACAGGATCGTAAGCATCATATACCTTAACGCCGGAGTTCTGCGGAAAAGTCTCGTGTGCCATCAGTTTGTTATGTCGTTCAAAATCTTTATACGGATTAGTAGCCGGACCAAAGGAAGGCCAAACAGAAATCATTGCATGGGCATTCAGACTATGCACCTCATCCAACATCTTTTTAGGATTGGGAAACAGAGGGTTGCGGAACTCTATCGCATTCCAGTCTGCATGGTCTTCTCCCCAATAGCGCCAATCCTGTACAATGCCATCCAGAGGAATTTGCAGATCACGATACTTCTTCACTACCCCGACCAACTCATCTTGGCTGACATAACGTTCTCTGGACTGGTTGAAACCAAATGACCAAAGCGGGAACATGGGAGCCTGTCCGGTGAGGTCGCGCAATCCTGCCACGACTCTATCAGCACCCCCGCCATATACAAAGTAATAATCACACAAATCTCCGACTTCCGACTCAAAAGTCATTCCCTGCTCATTGTCTGTAAAGGTAGTAGCAGAATAGTTATCCCAAAACAAAGCGTATCCTTTGGCAGAGTGAATCAATGGAATATAAATCTCCATATTGACCTGCCGCATAACCATTGTCTGATTCCGCTGATTCATCCGTCCCTGCTGGTGCTGTCCCAACCCATAAATAGCCTCATCAGCATCCAGGCGGAAACTCTGGCGAACCTTATATGTAGACATTCCTGCATCATCGAATGGAGTAAAACCGACAGAAGAAGGTTTTTCCGCTAACAGGACTTTTCCGTCCTTATCCGTAAAACAGACCTGATTCTTTGCGATATCCAGAGAAACAGACAATTCGGAAGTAATAAGTGTCATCCGGTTATCCTTCTCCTGCAATTTATATTTCACATTTTCCGGTCGCTTGACAACCGAAAGAGACTGTTTTTCCGGTAGTTTTCCCGAAGGATATTTCTTCACGCGTATGATAGAAGGAGAAAAACATTCTAGTTCCACACAGACTGTTCCGGCCTCTACTTTCACTCCATTGGAGATACGCGATACAGCCTGTCCCCATAATGGGACAAGCTGCATACAAATACATAAGAATGCTAAAAGTTTTTTCATAATATCAGTGACAATGGTTAAAGAGATAGCACTTTATATTTAGTGGTAAATACAACAGGCGCATCACTGTCTTTATCCACATGGAAAGGTATCAATTTCTCTTCTCCCGGAGCCAGTTCATAATGAACATTATCTCCTGTTTTCTGGCCACCAACATACATATCAATCTTACCGGTATCCATTAAAGTACCATTGTTCTTAACAGACACCCAAACTGTTTTCTGGTTCTTCACCAAATTTTCTTCTACTTTGAACAACGTCAGACCGAAATCTGCAGCAAATTCATGGGTATATTCAAGCATACCGGACACGCCTTTTCCGGCATCTGTATAACCGACACTATCTTTAATACGGTCTTTAGCCACATATTGAGGACTAACACCACCGACTAATATCTTGAATTCTCCCTTCTCTACCACTCTATCCATATGGTCATTGAGCAATGATAAATCATAAGGCGTCAATTCAAAAGATACTGTCTTTGATTCACCCGGCTTCAGATTGATACGAGTGAAGTCCTTCAATTCCGTAATACGCGTCTTTACACTGGCATACATATCAGTGATATACAATTGGACAACTTCATCACCAGCACGTTGCCCTACGTTTTCCACAGTTGCCTGCACAATAATATTGCCATTGTCTTTCTCCTGCACTTTCAGACCTGAATATTCAAAAGAGGTATAACTCAAACCATATCCAAAATAGTAGAGAGGATAATATTCCAAATCAGAATATTCATAACGGCGACCGGAAGTTTTAAAGTTATAGTAGAGAGGCAACTGACCTACGTGCTGCGGGAAAGTCATCGGCAAACGACCGGCAGGATTATAATCTCCGAATAACACATCTGCTGTAGCCGGTCCACCTTCTTGTCCCGGTAACCAATTAACAATAATAGCTTTACACAACTTTGATGCTTTTGTCAGATTATAAGGGCGACCAGCCTGAAGCACCAATACAACCGGTTTCCCTGTAGCACAAACAGCTTCCAGCAACTCTTGTTGTTTGCCCGGCAGAATCAAAGTTGCATAGTCATGGTTTTCACCGGATGTTTTGTAAACATCTGTCGTAGCTTCACTGGTTGAACAATCTCCCAAAACCATAACTACCACATCTGCTTGGGAAGCAGCTTTGACTGCCTTAGGAATATTTGTCTCACTCAAGTTTGTAAAGTCGCAACCTTGCTCATAAATTACTTTCGTCTGCTTGCCCACAGCCTGTTTGATACCCGTCAATACAGATTTCAACTGACCGGGCAGCAATTTCGGAGTATAGTCACCCGGCTGAAGGTCATCTGCTCCGGGACCTAATACGGCAATCGAACGGATTTCCTTATCCAAAGGCAATATATTTTCCTTATTCTCCAACATTACGATAGACTCCCGGGCTGCCTGACGTGCCATTTCTTTATGGCTGTCCGAATTCCATCCCGGATATATTTTATTCCAGTCCAAAGGTTTATTGGGAGCCTTTTCAAACAGTTCATTACGGAACATCATACGCAGCATAGTGCGACAAACGTTATCCAGATTTTCCATGTTGAGGCGACCATCCTTTGCTGCTTGTATCACCTCTTTATCATTATAAGTGTCGCCACAGTTTGTAGCAATACCTGCTGCCAATGCCTGATTAGCTGCTTCAATCTTATCTTTTGCCGTGTAGTGTTTGCGCGCTGTTAAGTTACCGATAGCACCGCAGTCACTAACTATAAAACCATCAAAACCCCATTCTTCGCGCAAGATATTATGCAACAACTCTTTACTTTTTGCAACCGGCACTCCCAGAAAGTCTGAGTAAGCCATCATCAACGACTGGCAATCATAATTACGAATAACATGACGGAACGGAACCAGATGCACCTCACGCATTTCCCGTTCGGACAATCCTATATCATGAGAATCGCGGCCACCCAACGGAGCACCATGACCGCCGAAATGTTTCGGAGTAGTAAACAAGCCTTTAGACTGATACCCTTTGATCCATGCCCCACCAATCTGTGACACCAGCACCGGGTCTTCGCCAAATGTTTCTTCGCAACGTCCCCAACGGGCATCTTGTGCTACATCCAGCACCGGAGACCATGCCTGCATGGTACCTGCCGCGAGAGTTTCATCACCGACAGCCATTGCTATTTCCTCTGCCAGTTTCTTATTCCAGGTTGCTCCCATCGCCAATGCCTGCGGAAAAATAGTTGCTCCACTACCATAAGAGAAACCATGCACAGCCTCTACTTTCGTGATGGGCGGCACGTATAAATGAGGAATACCGGGAATACCCCATCCTTCACGAATCAATTCCATTTTAT
>CAMTFK010000016.1 GCA_947071285.1 uncultured Bacteroides sp.
CACTATCCTCTTCGTCGGCAGCGTCAGATGTGTATAAGAGACAGGAATAGCCCAGGACAATGCAAAAGCACTATGCCTGGGCAGTTCTGTAAGTTTAATTAGAATGATTTATTTCGTTTTGGTTAAATTAAACGAGAAGGTAGTAACAGGTAGTTCAAGAGGTTCACCGTTCACTTTTACTCCGGTTGCCTGTAGATTGAAATCTAATTCATTACCGGTATAGGCAAAGGTGCCCGCCGCAGGTGTTGTAACTGTTACTTCCACTTTCAAATCCGGAGTTTCTTCCCCTTCTTCTCCCTCAGCAGTTTCCTCTGTCGGGAAGTTGATTTCAAGAACCAGAGGTTCGGGAGTGAATGTCAGGCTGATGGCTGTTTTTTCATCATTAAAAGCAGGTGTATACTTCATCTTATAACTGACATCACCCACAGCTTCAATAATTCCGGGAGCCTCTTCTTCACCTACAATGGCAGTTATCAGATCCGCCACCGGAAATTTTTCAAAAACGACCTCATCTTGAGTTAATTTTGCGGACGCATCCGTTCCTTCCGGTGTTTCTTCACCTTCTGTTGCGGCCGAGGTTGGAAGTAAGATTTGCATTTTGCCGGTATACTCGCCTACTACGTCAGTCAATACGGGAGAATTTGGTTTAGGTTCATCATCGTCATCACAAGAAACAAATGTGGTTACCAGGCCGAGGGCCATTACAAGAAACATGAAACGCTTTAGATAGTGTACTTTTTCCATGACATAAAAAATTTAGTCTAGTTTGATAAATAAATTAATAATTCACATAATTAAGGTTGTACGTACATTAGGTTAAATGCAGTGCGTTCCGTAAATACTGCATCATGAAAAGGAAAAAGCATGTTAAAGGATGTATTTTTAGTCCACAGTCAGCGCTATTCCATGCTTCTCCGCCATCCGGCGCAAGTTCAATATAGCATAGCGCATTCGCCCCAAAGAAGTATTGATGCTGACTCCCGTCATCTCTGCTATCTCCTTGAAACTGAGGTCTTGATAAAAGCGCATATGCACCACCTCACGTTGCTCGTCCGGCAGATGTTTCATCAGGCGACGTACATCTGCGAGGATTTGATGGTTCACAATTTCAGTTTCGACTGTCCCTTCGGAAAGACGGATATTATTCAATAAATTCCGTTCTTCTTCATCACAGGATACCAGATTTTCCTGTTTTTCCTGACGGAAACAGTCAATAATTAGATTATGGGCAATGCGCGTCAGCCAGGCTGGAAATTTACCGTTTTCATTGTAACGTCCCTGCTGAATGGTGATGATAGCCTTCGTGAAAGTTTCCTGGAAGATGTCCTCTGCCAGTTCTTCATTGCGTACAGTATAATAGATGTACGCATAAAGACGGTCTTTGTAACGGTTCAACAGGATATCGAATGCCTCGTTATTACCTTGTGCATAAAGGGCCACTAACATTTCGTCAGCAGCATTTGCTTGTACTTTCATTACGTGTGTTTTTAGTTTTCAGCGTAATGTATTCCGATAGGCATTCAATGTATTAGGAGTTAATAATATGCAAAGAAAGGAATTTTTTGGGAAAGGAACAAAAATATAAGCTATAAGTTACGGGCTACAAGCTACAAGTTGCTGCGCTACCACTCTGCATAGCACTTGTAGCTTGTAGCCCGTAGCTCGTAACTATCTCACTCTGAACTCTTCCGTCAGTCGGAAACCACGTAAAAGTTCATCTGTTTTCAGTCGCTTTTTACCCGGAAGTTGCAAAGCATGGACTCCGATAAATCCATCTGCCGCAGCTATCCGGATATAAGTCTTGCCATCCGTCAGCAAAGTGCCGGGAGCTAACTGGTGGGGGGTGTTCATCTTTTCCGTTTCAAAAATCTTCATGACTACCGCCTCACCGTCAGGCTGCACTAACTCCGACCAGGCAGCAGGATAAGGAGACAGACCACGGATAAAGTCATAAATACACTTCACCGGCTGGTTCCAGTCTATGCGGCAAGTATCTTTAAAAATCTTCGGTGCAGGACGTAACTCACCTACAACAGCCATTTTTTCCTGTGGAATAGGCTTCACTGCATCATTCAAGATGGCATCAACAGTTTCAGTCACCAGCTTTCCACCGAGCATCATCAGTTTATCATGCACTATGCCCACATTATCCGTATCGGCAATGGGAACGCGAACTTGCTGGATAACTTCACCCGTATCAATTTCATGGCGCAGAAAAAAAGTCGTGATACCCGTTTCCGTATCTCCATTGATTACCGCCCAATTGATGGGGGCAGCCCCCCTGTATTGAGGCAAAAGGGAAGCGTGAAGATTGAATGTCCCCAGACGCGGCATATTCCATACAACCTCAGGCAACATGCGGAAAGCAACCACAATCTGCAAGTCAGCTTTCCATTCACGCAAGGCTTGGACAAAAGCTTCGTCTTTCAGCTTTTCCGGTTGCAACAAGGGAAGATTCTGTTCCAGCGCATATTGTTTTACAGGGGAATATTGAAGTTTATGCCCCCTACCCGCCGGTTTATCGGGCATAGTGATAACACCTACCACATTATATCCACCCTCTACCAAACAACGCAGAGACTCCACTGCAAAGTCGGGAGTACCCATATAAACTATTCGCAAATCTTCTTTCTTCATCATAACAAGTAATGTGCTAATATGTTAATATGCTAATCTTCAGAAAAATGTACCAATACCTGACGGTAGGAATTGAATATCTTTGATTTGGAAACAAATCCCAGATAATGCCCTTCTTCATCTACCACAGGAAGATTCCATGCCTGCGTATCATCAAATGTACGCATCACTTGTTCCATACTGTCCGTATCATACAGACGCGCCGGAATAGCTATCATTAATTTGCCCACAGTGAAACGATGATACAATTCCTGACGAAACATTATGTTCCGGATATCATCCAGAATCACAATACCAATCAGTATTCCGGCTTTATCCGTCACAGGGAATATATTGCGGCGTGAAGCAGAAATAGCCTTTACCAATTCGCCCAAGTCCATTTCAGGATGAACGACAACAAAATCTTTCTCCACCACATTTTCCACTTTCATCAGCGTCAGCACAGCTTTGTCTTTATGATGTGTCAGTAACTCACCTTTCTTTGCCAAACGCATGGAATAAATACTATGAGGTTCGAAAACTATAATCGTCAGATAAGAGCTGGCTGCCACAATCATCAGCGGGAGGAAGAGATCATACCCTCCCGTAAGCTCGGCTATCAGAAAGACTCCCGTCAACGGGGCATGCATGACACCACTCATCACACCCGCCATACCCATCAAAGCAAAATTCTTTTCAGGCAGATAATAAGAAAAATCAAACTTATTACTGAAAAAGGCAAAGACGAAACCGGCTATACAACCCAGATACAAAGAAGGTGCAAAGATACCACCGCAACCACCACCACCATTCGTGGCACTGGATGCAAACACCTTAAACAGGATAATCAGCATCAGATAGAGCAATAGCAAGTTGCCATGCCCATAAAAGAACGAATTGTTCATCACCGTATCCCAATCAGCGTTGGAAGTACCATTCAGCAACAGTTCAATGGTATCGTAACCTTCACCATAAAGTGGCGGAAAGAGGAAAATCAATATACTCAGCATTATGCCGCCCAAAGCCAATTTCTGATACGGGCCTTTCAGTTTGCCAAACACCCCTTCTACAGAATTCATAGCACGGGTAAAGTAGAGCGAAACCAATCCGCAAAAGATTCCCAGCATAATCACATAGGGAATGCGTTCCATCTCGAACGCCTGGTCGAGGTGAAACTTAAACATAGCTTCCGTACCTGTAGTGATGTAAGAAACAGTAGCGGCAGTCACTGCAGAAATCAGCAGCGGGAGCAAAGAAGTCATGGTCAGGTCTATCATCAGTACCTCCAACGTAAATACCAATCCCGCAATAGGAGCCTTGAAGATACCGGCAATAGCACCGGCAGCACCACACCCCACCAAAAGCATCAGCGTGCGATGCTCCATTTTAAAGACACTTCCCAGATTGGAACCGATAGCCGACCCCGTCAGTACAATGGGGGCCTCCGCTCCTACCGAACCACCGAAACCGATGGTTATGGAACTGGCAATCACAGACGACCATGTGTTATGCCGCTTGATTCGTCCCTGTCTGCGGGAGATTGCATAGAGGATTTTGGTTACTCCATGACTAATGTCATCCTTCACCACATATCGCACAAACAATCCTGCCAGAAAAATACCTACCACGGGGTAAACCAAATAGAGGTAGTTGGCTTCTGTTGTATTAAAATTATTCGTCAGGAAATTCTGTATCCAATGTATCAGCATCTTCAGTATCAGGGCAGTGATAGCCGTAAAAATACCTACCAGAAAGCTGAGTATCAGGATAAACTGCTTTTCCTTAATATTCTTCTCGCGCCATAAAAGGAAACGCTGAAACAAACTTCTCTTCTCTTTTTCCATTATACCTATTTATAGACCTTCATCCCTGCAAACCGGATAAAGGTAGCTGACTAAAGCAGCATCATTTATTCGCGTATGATTTTAATAACGCCCCCCTTATCCAGTTTGATAATGCTGGATGGTTTCGGATGTCCTATTTCATCCTGGCGATACCCCACCACATAGTCTACCAAAGACTTAAGTTCTTCTGTAATTTCACTGAAATTTGTTGGCGAAGGTTGTCCGCTGACATTGGCAGATGTAGAAACAATCGCCTTGCGGAATTGTTGGCAAAGACGTTTTGAAAAATCCTCATTCGTCACCCTGATACCCACACTACCGTCTTCGGCAAGTAAGTTAGGAGCCAGATTGCGTGCACCGGAATAGATGATAGTCAGTGGTTTGTCTGCCACTTCAATCAAATCCCAAGCCACTTCCGGCACATCCTGCACATAGAAGTCCACCTTCACAGCAGAATCGACCAATACCAGCATCGCTTTACTGTCCGAGCGCTGCTTAATCTCATACACGCGCCGCACAGCTTCTTCGTTGGTGGCGTCACAACCAATGCCCCAAATGGTGTCGGTGGGGTACAAAATGACTCCGCCTTCATTCATCACCTGACAGGCTTTTTTAATATCTTCTATCATTTCTTGGTGTATAAATACAGTGATTAACACGCAAAAGTACTATTTTTGCACGGATTAATAGAAAAGTTTAAGAGAAAACAATGGAAGAAATTCAATTTAACCACACCCTGCCCATACAACTACGATTTAATGATGTCGACAAGTTCGGTCATGTGAACAATACGGTCTACTTCTCTTTCTATGATTTGGGAAAAACCGAGTACTTTGCTTCTGTGTGTCCGGACGTTGACTGGGAAAGAGACGGCATTGTCGTTGTGCACATCGAAGCTAACTTCCTTGCACAAATTTACGGTTCGGATCACATTGCCGTTCAGACTGCCGTTACGGAAATCGGAACAAAGAGTTTTCACCTCGCCCAGCGGGTGATTGATACGGAAACTCAGGAAATCAAGTGCGTTTGCACCTCTATCATGGTTGCTTTCAACCTTGAAAAGCATGAATCCAAACCACTGGAAGAGGAGTGGATTAATGCAATCTGTAAATATGAAGGAAGAGATTTGAGAAAGAAGAAATAAAAACAAATCCTTCACATATCAGAGTCCTCCTTTCACTGTATAATATTCTTCAGGCAAGATATTTAAGCAATGAAAGGAGGATTTCTTGTATGCACATTTGGAATATCAAAAAAGATTATCTATTTTTGCTAATTCTCAAAGAAACAACTATATAAACAACTAATATCATGGAAAACTCAAAGAAATCCTTTTCTTCGCTAATTCAAGCTTTTTGCTCTGCAATCTTATGTATCAGTTGTTTTTTACCGTGGTTAAACCTCACTTCTCCAAATGAATCTTTGAGAGGGCATTTTAGTCTTATAAACATGCCTGTTCAAACTGTAAGTGAAGCAGGAATCACTAATACATTTCCACCTTCCAGCACTGTTTTCGACTATTATACAGTCTTGCTATACGTGATACTATTTTTTGTTTTCGCCAACATATTCATTCAACTCATAAAGAAAGATACTCTTTTCACCTGTTACTCATGCCTCTTGCCAACATTCTTCAGTTACCTGTTCTGGACAAGAATTGCAGACTGTGGAAATATTGAATGCGCAGGCATAGGTCTTTATTTAGCCAATATATTCGGCACAATAGCTATCGTCACAGCCTGGACGGAACTTGGGAAAAACGACCAAATCCATAAAGGATTGTTTCGCTTCTGCCGTATATGGAGTATTACAAGTGTCATACTCCCATTTTTGCTCATACCTTTTGGCAGCATCTTCAAAATGCAAATCTCTGAAACTCATATAATTTATCAAGTAATATTCATTTTCATGATATTATGCACCCTCTTTTGGGCATTGGGAATTACGCAGATTCCATTCCTTATTTATGCCAGTATAATAAACAGCTTTTCAAGAAAGAAGTTAATGATGGGGTAGTTTTCAAACCAACACGAAATATCATCTTTTACAAGACAAAAGTATCATTTTCCTCACTATTGCTAACAAGTACATTCAACAAATAGTCTCTTTCAGAGAATGACGTCTGCCATTTTTGTGATTTACATTATCTGTTTGCATGCAACAGATGGTCTATTCGATGCAATTACATGATCTGTTTGACCAAAACAAACGGTCTCTTTTGCCCAAACAAGCAATCTTCCATTTGCTAAGGCTACACCTTTTGCACCATAAGGTTACACCTTAGTAACAAAAGGGTGATACCATCACCTAAAAAGGGTGTAGCCCTTCCGAAAAGCAGGTACTATTTTTCTATTTCGAAGCAAACAGGCCACATAGCTAAATAATCATTTTTATAGAAATTCTTCTGATATATATTCAATAAGAATTAAGCAAAACAACTTTTTATCCCTATGTTTCCGTTTTGTCCCCATTCTGCATCAAATAGCATTTCTCAATCGGAGAATCCTTGCGTTTTTCCGCACCATGTCCTCCCTCTACACGAAAGAAAGAAACGTGAGATACCAGAATTAACATTTTGTCATTATGTCATTTACTTCACTTCTTTATATAACTTTATTTATCCCCTAACTATTTATTTAACTACGTACCTTCCAGACGAATCAAAAAAAAGACGTGCTGTTTCGTTATTATTATACTGTTTCCATTAGGGGAATAGAAATTAATAAATTATATTTGCCAGACAGAAATTTATTAATTTAAAGGAAACATGACTAAAAAACTTTATTTATGGAGCATAGTCCCATTAGTTGGATCCATCTGCATAAAAACGGATATTTCTTATACGAACAGTGAATTTACGTAGATACTGATTTATCCGCATTAAGCCACATTTTCTTGAATACAAAATAAATTACTTTCATTTTTACTATTTTGCATGATTCGCCTGATATTACTGACAGATTTCACTGAATCCTTTGCATATAATTTGCTTAAAGGAGTTCTCGCCTACTCAAAGAACCATGAGCCATGGGTTGTATGCCGGATGCCACCTTCCTACAAACATACCTATGGCATAGAGGGAGTATTGAAATGGGCAAAAGCCTGGCAAGCAGATGCGATTATCGGGCAATTCGACAATGAAGATAATGTAGAGCTTTTCCGCAAGAACGGAATTATTGCAGTGGCACAAGACTATAAATCGAGGTTTACCAACATTCCCAATATTACCGGTGATTATCATAAAACCGGCAGAATGGCAGCAGAATTCTTTCTGAGCAAAGGTTTTCAGAACTTTGCTTTCTATGGCTATCGTAATACCGTTTGGTCACAGGAACGCTGTGACGGCTTTTATGAGTGTATAGCCGCGCAAGGTTTCGGTAACAATTTTTCTTCTTATCAGGAGCAATCCCTTGATGATTTATGGTTTTATGAAGCTTCCCCTTTGCTCACCTGGCTAAAGTCGCTACCTCAGCCCACGGCACTCATGGCTTGTGATGACAATCAAGGGAACCGCATTACCGAAATCTGTAAAGTCAACAATATCAAAGTGCCTGATAAGATAGCCATATTGGGTGTTGATAATGATGAAATTATATGCAACCTTTCTGATCCTCCTCTATCCAGCATCAGCCACAACATCGTGAGAGGTGGTTTTGAAGCAGCTGAACTCATAGAACATTTACTGAACGACGAAGAGGCCAGTTACTACGACGTAGTCCTCCAACCCGTCAACATAGTAAACCGCCTTTCAACTGATTTCTACTCCACCGCCGACGCGTACATACATACCGCCCTGAAATACATCCATCAGAATCTGGCTTCAAACATCACTGTATCAGATATTGTTAAACAAGTTCCGTTGTCACGCCGTTTGCTGGAAATTCGTTTTAAGCAGGTCACCCAACAATCTATTCACAAATATATTTTCAACCTTAGGATGGAGCGCTTTGCCCAGTTACTATTGGCTAGCGACGCCCCCATCGTAGAAGTAGCGGAACAGGTTGGAATAAACAATTTAAAAAACCTGTCCCGCCAGTTCAAAACATTGAAAAAAGTCTCACCCAATGAATACAGAAAAGAACATCAGAAGATGACTGACTGCAATTACAAAAAAATAACGAAATAATATATATATGTAATACCTATTAATCAGGAATAAACAACATATCGTCAGGTAAGGTCGTTTCCAAAATATTCCGTCCGGAATATCCCACTTCCAATTCCTGCCCCATATAATCTTCAAAATATAACAAATGTAGCTCATGGAAGCCTTTCTCAAGAGCTATTTTCCCTTCGGCACGGCGTCCACTGTGTCCACCGTCATTATTAACCACCAACTTACCATCTATGTAAAGCACAGAACCATCATCAGAGAAGGTATAAAAGCGATAGACACCCTTCTCGGGAATATTTACCAATGTGCGGAAATCATAAGCAAAGTGGTCTGTAACAGCAGCGTCTCCGATTGAGAAGTTCTTCATCACTCCTTCCTTCACCTTACCACAGGATGCGATGTCAGCAACACGCTTACACTTTCCTTCATAATAGATATACGCCACGCCATGCTTATCAGGAGACACATTCTTGGCCGGTTGATAAGTCATAGTCTGCTCCTCTTCCGAATTTAATCCCGAAGGATAATAATAGGCAGCTTCCCGTCCCGAAGGAGTAGATATCCATGTATCAAATTTATATTTACCTTCATATAGTTCAATGATACGGGCACCTCTGGTCAACACTCCATACGCATCTGTACCGGTCACTCGTCCATAACCGAGAGCTATCCCCTTATCTATTCCAATAAAATCATTATCATGATCGTGCCCTACAAATACTCCCATTACATCCTTCCTATCAATAAATGAAGCAAACATGCCGGAATTGATATTTGATGAAGCAACTCCGCCCTCTTTGTCATTGCCAAAGGTTTTTCCATCGCCGGCAAGTTCGTTATATTCAATCAGCGGAATGTGGAAGAAAGCTAATGCAGGCACAGGATTGCCACCATTACCGGCTGCGAAAGATGCACTCTGCTTGCGATACCATTCAATCTGATTGAAGTGAATCCAATCATAAGCACCATAAAGTTTATTCGGCTGATAATCATTAGAATCCATACAATAGAGTGATGCCGCTACTTTATCTTTCTCTTTTGAGGCATAAACAGGAATGACACAATTGCCATATCCAACATCCTTCGGTCCTTTTGCTCCTACGTAATAGGGAGATTTTAAGAGGAAATCATAAATATCACCTCGTGTCATGTACTCTGCATCGTGATTGCCCATAGTCACAACAAAAGGAGTTTTAGTTTCATTAAAGATGCCGACCACCGCTTTCCAGCCGTCAATAGCAGGGTCAGCAGTCACCACATCTCCGCTCAACACTGCAAGGTCGGGGTGTTCGGCTTTCAGGACGGCACGAATAGTAGCGGCTGTTTCAGCGCATTTCGGAGATTCGGGTGTCCAATGCAAGTCCGTAAACTGGGCTATTACAAACTTTCCGTCTCTGAAAGCGAACCTACTTTGAGCCGACAGCAAAGCAGGAAGTATGCATACCCACAAAAATAAAAGAATAAGTTTCTTCTTCATAATACATATGTTTTAAGGTCAATAAAACTCTATTTCATCAATAGCCAGACGGCTCTGTTGTCCTGCATGATAGTAACCTTCGGGACATAAGCCTCCGTTCAGCAATTCCAGGCGGATATACCTTGCAGTAACCTCCGGGAAAGAGTATGACACTGGGAAGCGAGTGGCTTCAGTAGGTGTGAAATCGTAAGAATACTCTTTGCTACCCACAGAAGTAAATGTTTTACTATCTGTAGAAACAGAGACTGATAGTTTGCTCGCAGGCCAGAGGGTGTCAAACGGTCGCCACAGAAAAGCAAAAGCCACCCTGTTTACAGGGACCGCCTTCCCAAGATCAACCGTAATCCGCACTGTATCTCCACGGAAAATTACCCAACGGCGCAAATCACGGGTATAACCACGGATACCATCCGTCAACCCAATGCCTTCATTCACTTTCTCCGCAACCGGAGGCGGTACACATTCATATGGATTTCCAGTAGCCTTGTTCACAGCAAACCCTTTATGCGTAATTCTGCCCAACGGTTTTCCATCCCTGTAAACAGCCGCATAAACAGTAGCATCTTCGGATAAACTCACAGGCGCTTTATATAAATTAGAAGAAGAAGACACCACAGAATCGTTAATTGCATAATAAATCTCAGTATCAGGACAGAATGTTTTCAGGGTTACTTCATAAACATGACGAGAATCATTCCATGCCCCAGTCAGATTTACTTCATAGAAGTTACGGCAAGCGTTTACTCCACAATAATCCAACCGCTTGAATTCTCCATCCAATCTCCGAACAAATGAGCTGAGGTTCTTATTCTCCGGCTGTGTCCATTGCACCTCGGACATTGCCAACAGGCGGGGAAAAGCCATATACTCAAAGTATTCAGGAGTCTGGATATATTCTCCCCAAACATTCGCTTGTGTTCCAATAATGTAAGCCTGTTCTTCAGGTGTCAGTTCAACGGGTAGCGGATTGTAAGCATAAACACTGTCTAACGGAAGGAAACCACCGATAGCCAACGGAGCAAATTCCGGACTTTCCTGATAATGGTCAATGTAGCATTCGTCACCGGGCGTCATAATAACCTTGTGCTTCTGGCGGGCAGCTTCAATACCCCCTTCTTCTCCACGCCATGACATCACCGTGGCATTGGGGGCAAGTCCTCCTTCCAATATCTCATCCCAGCCAATAATATCGCGTCCCTTACTGTTCACAAATTGCTCTATCCGATGTATGAACCAACTCTGCAATGCTTCCTCATCCTTCAAACCCTCCCGTTTCATCAAAGCCTGGCAATGGTCGCATTTCTTCCATGCTTTCTTTGGACATTCATCTCCACCGATGTGAATATAGTGACTGGGGAAAAGGTCAATAACTTCCGTCAACACATCTTCCAAAAAGTCGAACGTACCTTCTTTGGGACAATAGACTTCATCAAAAACATCAAAGTAATCGCGCACAACATAAGTCTTCCCTAATCCACAGGAAAGTTCCGGATAAGAAGCCAATGCAGCCGAAGCATGTCCCGGCATCTCAATTTCGGGGATTACGGTGATAAAACGGTCGGACGCATATTTCACAATCTCCCTGATTTCATCCTGCGTATAATATCCCTCCTTCTCTTTTCCATCGAAACGCCGCGGATAATAGTAGTCGCAATGTCCTACCTGGGTTTGTTTGCGATGAGAACCTATTTCAGTAAGTTTCGGATATTTTTTTATCTCTATTCTCCAGCCCTGGTCATCCGTCAGGTGGAAATGAAACTTATTCAGTTTGTACATAGCCATCAGGTCGAGGAACTTCAAGACTTCTTCCTTGGGAAGAAAGTTACGACCTACATCCATCATAGCTCCGCGATAGGGAAAACGAGGGGCATCCGTAATGTTGACCGCAGGAATCTCTATGTTGCTTTCATACTTTTGCTGAGTATCATAGATTTCTGCGGGCATGAGCTGCAATAAAGACTGAACGCCATAGAACAGTCCGGTTGCACTTGCATTAGAACTGATTTTTATATTGTGAGAAGATACCTCCAACGTATAAGCCTCATCAGGTAAAGTATCGTTTATTAGGAAACTAATATCAGCCTGTTCAGTTAAAGAAACACGCTTTAGTGTAACCGAAGTATTCTTCAAGGCATTCTCAAAGTACTGAAAAACTTTCATAGAAGGTTCTTCTGAAGATACAGCCACAGTCTTTTCACCCTGCAAAATATACGTTCCCTGTTCCGGAACCATTCCGTTAGGCATAGGTATAATGCCATAATCTTTCATACCATCTTTCTGCCCTTCTCCACAGGATAGAAGAGTAAACGATGCGGCAAGTATCCAATAAGCTATTTTCATAACGTTTGAGATAATAAGTTAGGGTATTCACGTATTGCTTTAAGAATAAGTTCGCCGAACAATGTATTTGCCCATGCAAACCAAGAGCGAGTAAAGTCCGCTGCATTCTCCGCATTAAAGGATTCATGCATGAAGCCTGTTTCTCCGTCCGTATCACGCAATTGTTTCAGGCAAGCTCGTATCTCCTCAGGATTGTCTGTTGTAAAGGCTTTCATGATAATGCTCATCGGCCAAATATAATTCAACCCGACATGAGGGCCTCCCACCCCTTCACCGGCTTTTCCTTTGAAGAAATAGGGATTGTTGTCACTCCATATCATTTTACGGGTATTCTGGTAAATGGCATCTTTAGAAGAACAATAACCCAGATAAGGAGCAGACAAGAGACTGGGCACATTGGCATCGTCCATACAAAGTGCATTGCCGAAGCCATCCACCTCAAAGGCATAAATCCGGCCGCAGACAGGGTGGTTGAATGTTCCGTATTTACGAATGGCAGCATCCACTTCGTCTGCCAATGCCGTACATTCTCCGGCAAAGGTCTCATTCTTGTACACTTTATGCTCTATCTCCGCCAACTGCCGCAGTGACACAACTGCAAACATATTGGAAGGTATCAGGAAACCGTATTGAGTAGCATCGTCCGAAGGACGGAAAGACGAAACAATCAAACCGACAGGCTTGACCGGTGCTCCCCATCCATTATTAATCTGCGAGTCAGTCGGACGATCACAGTCACGCGCAAAACTATACGGCCCCAAGTTCTCCTTACGTTGTTGCTCCTTAAAGGTGCGAACCACCAATATCATAGCCTCGTGCCAGTCTGCACCGAACACTAAAGTATCGCCCGTCTGTTGCCAATAATGATAGGCCAAACGGATAGGATAACACAAAGAATCTACTTCCCACTTACGTTCATGCAGTTCCTTCACCATGTGCTGTGTGTGGTCAGTCTCCCAATAACTGCCCAATGGTCCGTCATTGAAAGCATTGGCATAAGGATCTATTAAGATACACTTCGCCTGTCTGTTGATAAGTCCTGCTACCAGAAGTTGCAGCTCCTTATCTTCTTTCGTCAGCGGCAGATATGGCCATACCTGTGCAGAAGAGTCACGCAGCCACATGGCATCGATATCACCCGTAATGACAAAGGTATCCGGACGCCCTTCCTTCATCTTATGCCGGATGGTGGTATCGAGTGTATTAGGGAAACAGTTCTCGAACATCCAACGGAGTTTCTCATCTTTTATCTTTTTCTTTCCTTCTGCAATGGCTGCCTCCACTGCCTTGGAAGTAAAGCACCTCTTGTCCTCAGAAGGACGCAATGAAGTATACTTCTGCCCCACCACTTGGGATGAAGGGAACACAGAAGACGGTCGGATTGCCATCGCAGCCAGGGCAAGTCCTCCAGTCTTCAGAAATTGGCGTCTCGACATTTTGTTTTTCATGATAAACGTTCTTTTATTAATAGGTATGTTTACCGGGTGTGACACTAATCTTCTTTTCTTTTTCACCATAGAGCACAACCAGTTCAAAGCCCACGTTAGTATCTACAGTGATACGGGGTTCGTCACTTGCAGAACGGCGTGCCTCAGCTTTCAGACTGATTACTCCCTCCGGTCCGAAAGGATAACGCTCTATTCCGTTAACCTCTGTCAGATTCATATCCCAGACAATCTGCTGTTCAGTATAATCTCCTCGGATACCTATGATAAATTCTATCAGTTCGGCAATAGGCGGAAGGCCCGCCCAACCCACAAACTCTTTTCTTGCCATAAAGCCGGGGTCCGCACTTTCGGGAGCATAATATTCCCAGAAGGTACCGGTTTTCTTATATACTTCCAGCACTTCGGCATAGTGGTTCAGAGAAATCTCCCGTGCCAGTTTGCGATAGCCCTTCTTTACAAGTCCCTGCATCACCATATAGTTGGTACCCGGCCATATTCCACCTTGCCAATAACGTCCGTTTTCCTTATACTTGGGATTATCGGCAGACAAGGAAGGCACCCGATATTTTCGTTTGAATGTCTCCGGATTATCCAGTTCCTTCACCAGACGATCAAGTTGTTTGGCATCCAGAACATCAGAATACAAAGCCCAATAAGCACCTATTCCTTTCGTTGTGCAAAGTGTTCCGTCGGCATACTGATCGTAGAGGAAACCTGTTTTTTCATCCCAAAGATTGTCATGGATATATTTTCCCAACATCTTGGCTTCGTCTTCAAACTCTTCTATTTCCTGCCAACGTTCCAGATAGAATCCCATCTCAAGCAGCAGGTTGGCGGTAAACAGTTGTTGAAGATTGGTATCCAGCCAAATCATGTGTCCGTGACTGTAAATGGGATTGTAGCCTGACGGCACACGGGGCATGTTATCCATGCCCGTTCCCCAGCCGCTCGACCAGTATGTACCATTCCGCCACGTACGATTCAGTTTCAGCCATTTGTAATAGCCGCAAAGCACCGGGAATATCTTATGCAAGCGTTCTGTATCTCCGAACTGGTGATAATACACCATCTCGCACCAGGGAATCAGGTTAGGTCCCGTACTGACGGGGTCATAACGCTCAAAACAGTCAGCCCCGTCAGCCTTTATTTCACGGCAAATGAAACCGTCGGGGTGCTGCTTGGCATAGAAATTATCCAATGTACGCTGAAAAGGGAAAAAACGTGTACCGTAGCGGGCAAACATAAGGATGAACGAAGAATCCCACATAAAGATATTACCGTTATAGGCCGTATCCAAATAGCTTGAAACAAAGCCGGAACCCGGTTGTGGTGCACGGATATTACCGATAGCTATTTCCCATGCCCTCCAATACATTTCAAGTTCCTTTTCATGCCCGCCCCAAATGGGATTGGGAAGAATCTGCCGGGCTTCTTCAAAGCTCTTCGGCTCAATCGTTTCGGGTTTAGCCACACGATACTCATTCTCGGTGACCAAGGGTTCTTTTACATACGTATTTTTATAAGGCAAATGATATTTCTCATCATTACCACAGCTCTGGGCTTTCAGCGAAGTAAGTGCCGGAAGGGCGAGCAGACATATAAATAAAATGTGTTTCAGCATGGGAAATAGTTGTTTAGTTTATAGACCGAGCAATTTCTTTATCTTATCGCAAACAGCAGTATTCTCATAAATACCGGTAAACTCTTCTGCCCCGGGGCCGAATGCATATACCGGTACCATCACCCCACTGTGTCCTCCCGTAGAGAATTTACATACGATTTTACCTTCCTGCAAGTCGCCATCCACCAGTGTAAGTCCACCGGTTTCATGGTCGGCGGTAACCACTACCAATGTTTCCCCGTCCTCGGCAGCCCATTTATAAATAGCACCGATAGTACGGTCAAAGTCATGTGTTTCCTGCATCAGCAGATCAAGGTCATTGAAGTGTCCGTAATCATCCAACTGTGAACCTTCAATCATCATAAAGAAGCCGTTTTTATTCTGGTTCAGCAACTCGATGCCTTTCAATGAAGCGCGTGCAAGAAGATCACCACGTTCGGCAGGAAGCGGGGTATCTTCCGGATAAGGCACTGCAAATACTTTACCGCTCTTTATAGTTGCCAGGTCATCCCAGCTACGGGGAGTTTGGAAGCCTTTATCACGTAATTCTTTAAATAGGTCACGTCCGTCTTCACGGTTTTCAAAGAGTTTAGCACCACCACCGAATACATAGTCTGCACTGCAATTCACATAATCCGTTACAATCTCAGCCTCAGCATCCCGGTCGCTATTGTGGCAGCAGAAATCAGCAGGAGTGGCATCCCAAAGGCGGCAGGTCACTGCTATTCCGGTCGATTTACCTTTGGCAGCAGCGAAATCTACCAACGACTTCAATGGACGTCCTTCCGTATCTACGCCTACGGCATGATAATTTGTCTTATGTCCGGTAGCCAAAGCCGTGCCACCTGCACCGGAATCGGTAATCAGTTTATTGGCACAGTAAGTCTTAGATAAACCTACTGTTTGGCAATTATCCAGAAATAACTTACCACGGTTGGCTGTCCATGCCGAGTATACATGCATAAGGCTCATGCCATCGCCAATCATCAGTATGACATTCTTTATCTTTTTCCCTTGAGGCGGGGTTATTTTTGTTACTGCATACGGATTTTCCAATACATACGTTTGTTCCTTGTCCCGGCGACTTTGCGCCAATACACCGACAGGCAATAATGCAATTGCCAAAACTACGAATACGCAGTTTCTCAAAATCTTCTTCATTGCTATTAATTTACTGTTATCAACTATTTACATCTATAAAGCCCCCTCATTCCACCGTCACAAGAACCGGTGCATGGTCCGATAGGAAAGCAGCATTTTCTGTTTCCGCCAGAACACCATATCTCAGAACTTTAAGTCCATTGCGCACAAATACGTAGTCAATCAACGGACGATGCTCATAGGGAATCTTTCCAAAATCATGGTAGCTCCACGAAGGGCCATAAACAATGGGAGATGCCGTACGCGCATCCGTCAGATGTTCCGGATCAGTAGGATCAGTTACGTGCTTGATTACATCCGATTCCGGTTCCGAGTTGAAATCTCCGGTAACAATCACAGGCAGCCCGTCACTCAACTGATTCACTTTATTCAGCATAAGGCTTATCCCTTCGCGACGAGCCACAACGCCTACATGATCCAGGTGGGTATTCAATGCAAAGACTTCTTTACCGGAAACCTTATCTTTCAGTCTTGCCCACGAAGCTATACGTTCACAGGCTCCGTCCCATCCTTTGGAACCAGCCACTTCAGGTGTTTCGCTCAGCCAGAAATATCCGGAATCTATCAGCGTAAAGCGATCTTTCTTATACCAGAGGGCGCTGTATTCACCTTTTTCTTTTCCGTCTTCACGACCCACTCCAATCACATCATACTCCGGCAAACGCAATTTCAAGTCCTCCAACTGATTGTGCAACACCTCCTGTGTTCCCAATATATCTACATTATAAAAGCGAATAGCATTTGCAGCACGGTCTTTCCTGAATTGCCAGTTATCCAGACTATCTTCCGGATTATCATAACGGATATTGAAAGACATTACATTGATAGGTTCCGGAACGGAAACCTCTTGTTTCACTTGCCCGCATGATGCAGCAAGGAATGGTAAAAACAACAAAAATATTCTTTTCATGATATTTATGTATTAATGATTATTTCACAAACAATGCAGAAGCCGGTACAGGTGCCAACTCCTTTGCAGAAGGAAGTTTCCAGGCCCAACTCAGATGTTCACCTTCATAGTCCTCAAAATAATAAAGCATATAGGGATGAAATCCTTTCTTCAAGGCAATAAATCCTGTAGCAGGAATAGCAGCATGAGAGCCATCATTGTTCACTACCAATTCATGGTCGATATATAAAACACTACCATCGTCCGAGCGCGTCTGGAAGGTATAAACCCCATCTTCGGGAACGTTTATCAGACCTGAAAATATATAACCGAAATGGTCTTCTTGCCTGGCTCCTTTAATGGAAGGTTCCGGCATGATGCCCGATTCCACCAACGGAGTCTTTTCCATATCCGCCACTTTCTGGTAAGTGCCCTCAAAATATTTATAAGATGTACCATTCTGAACAGGATGCACCGGAAGCGATGCTTTCAGTTCCGCTTTAGTGGCCCAAATGGATAAGGTGCTACTCGGTCGGAAACCTCCCTTGAATCCTTTTGCCTTTATCTGCGTGGTCTTATCCAGTTCAAAGGGTTTTTCATAAAGCGGGGACAGTTCTGTAGGTTCACTTCCATCCAGCGTATATCTGATTTCTGCATCATGCGTCGCCGTAGCCAGAGCAATGGTTACCGTACCCATAAACAAGTTCAAATCTTTGTCAACGTAAGGAATGGAAACTACATTCTCCTTCGTATAAGAATAAGGAGAAGCTTCCTCTGAAACACCTCTTGTCTTGTCCGGTTTATCAGATAAAGTAAAGCGTAACTCACCGCCTCCCATTAACTGAGAGTAAGTGATGAAATTAGTATCTATCGGTTCTCCGTTCAGCTCAACTTTGCTTATATATACATTCTTCTTCGGATGGTTGGCAAGAATGGTCAGTGTCTTCCCATTGGCCAACTTCACGACTGCTTTCTCAAACAAAGGACTGGTCAATGCAAATTCATTGCTTCCGGGACATACAGAATAGATTCCCAGACTTGATAATATATACCATGCAGACATCTGCCCACAATCCTCGTTTCCAATAATACCCTCCGGAGTAGGGTGATACATTTCATGAAGCAAACGGCGCGTCATCTCCTGTGTTTTCCAGGGTTGTCCCACATAATCATACAGATAAGCGATGTGGTGGCTCGGTTCGTTACCATGTACATATTGCCCTATCAGGCCGGTAATATCAACGAGATCACCATCCACTTTCGATTCTACCGTAAAGATAGAGTCGAGCGCAACAGTAAATTCTTTCTTCCCACCAAACAGTTGCGCCATTCCGTTCACATCGTGAGGCACAAAGAAGCGGTACTGCCAGGCAGAGGCTTCCGTGTAGGCGCGTCCTACCTCGGAAGGATTGAAAGGAGTTTCCCAATTACCGTCCATACGTTTACCACGGAAGAACTTTGTGGAACCATCAAACACATTGATATAGTTCTGGGAGCGTTCGATGTATTTTTGATATACCTCTTCTTTTCCCATCGCCTGCGCCATACGTGCAATGCACCAATCATCGTAAGCAAACTCCAATAAGCAGGAGATAGATTCTTTTTTGATATTCGAAGGAATAAAGCCATACCGGATATAATAGTCTGCTCCTTTTTTATTCTTTTCAGATGAAACAACCATAGCCTCCAATGCTTTTTCCGCATCGAATCCCCTGATTCCTTTCAAATAGGCATCAGCTATGACAGAAACCGAATGATATCCAATCATAGTTCCTGTTTCTCCGGCGGAAAGTGGCCAGATAGGGAGTTCGCCTGAAGCATCATAAATATTCAGGTAGGAATTAACCATATTGTTTACCAATGTAGTGTCAATCAGCGTCATCAAGGGATTCCATGCACGGAAAGTATCCCAAAGGGAAAAGGTGGAATACTGCTTTTCACCCTTTGACAACTGACCTATCTGCATGTCGTGCCGACGATACTCGCCATTAACATCACTCACAATATTGGGTACAACCATAGAATGGTACATTGCCGTATAAAAGTCCGCCAAATCGTCTGCATTCCCCCTTTCAACTGTGATGACGGATAATTCCTGTTCCCAAGCAGCCCGGGCAGCAGCATGCACTGCATCAAAATTGAAGTCTTTCACTTCAGACTCCAGATTCATACGTGCATTTTCCTCACTTACCAGTGATAATCCCACCTTGGCTATAACAGGTTCCCCGTCACTACTATCGAAGGCAAGAATAGCCTGCAAGTCGGTGCCAAACAATCTTGTTCCGGTAGGCATTATCTTTTTATCCTTTACAAAATCTACAGACGTGAAAGGTTTAGAGAATTGGGCTACAAAATAGACATATTGATTGTCCGTCCATCCCCTGGTTCTTCGCATTCCTGCAATTTCATTGGCAGACGTTTGTCCTATGGCAGCTTCGTAAATATATTCATTGTCAAGCAAGTGAGCCAAATCTATGATGACAGACGCCTCTTTGCCGGAAGGATATGTATAGCGATGCATACCGACATGTGTGGTTGCAGTCAGTTCTACTTTTATACCTTCTTCTTTCAAAACCACAGAATAATATCCCGCCGATGCCTTTTCCTCTTTATGAGAGAAAGCAGCAGGCTGATAGATACACTCCTCCGCAGCCAGATCTGCCTTTTGAGTTGTGGGGCGGAACAAAATATCCCCCAAATCAATACATCCGGTTCCACTCAGATGTGTATGTGAAAAGCCATTCAGGGTTGTATCGTCATAGTGATACCCTGAACAAGCATCCCAATTCCCGGAACGGGTATCAGGACTCAGTTGCACAGCACCGAAAGGAACTGTTGCTCCCGGATAGGTGTGGCCATGAAAACCGGTACCTATAAAGGGATTTACATAGTCAACGGGGGATTGCTCACCGGAACTACAAGACCAGCAAACAAGGCATGCAATAACTGCATATGTCAAATTTCTTAATTTCATCGGGCTATATTAAAAATATGATTCCGTTAATAATCTTTGCTCCGGAAAGCAAGAAGAAGAAAATTCTGCAAGGATCGATACGGGAAAATACCAACCCTTGCAGATTAGACCAATGGCAATGAGGTCTATTCTATAAATTTATTCTTCAGAACGAAGATTAATTATAGCCGGCATTTTGCTTCAACTTACCATTCGATTTGGTAATCTGTTCCGACGGATAAGGGAATACCAGCATATGATCCGCATACGTACCCTTTTTCAAATAATCAGCATAAGGCTCAATCGTAAATTCCGATTCCGGATTAGAACGGTCGGCATACTTACGAATGCGTGGATGTGCATTCAATTCCTGAGCTGCCAGATTTTTAATCTCAGCATTTGAGGAACGATGCCAACGTTTCAGGTCAAACAAGTGATCGGTATATTCAAAAGCCAACTCACAACGACGTTCGTGATACAAATCCGCCATAGTAACCGCACCGGTTAATTCTTCCAGATTAGAACGTTTGCGAATACGGTTCAAATCTTCTTTTGCTTTGTCAGCCTGATTGGTCATCAGATAGGCTTCAGCACGGAATAGCAGCATTTCTGCAAAACGAATCAACGGGAAGTTCACACGACCTGTTGGCCAGTTGCCGTTTGTATTTACATATCCCTGAGTGTCAGCATCCTTATGTTTAAACGGATCCATATACTTGTTAATTTGGAAACCTACATCCAGATTCGTATCAGAATAGAACTTACGTTTTTCGCCAAAGAACTGGAATTCCTGATTATATTCCAAGATAGAGCGTACCAGGCGGTCGTTACCTGCACCGTCTTTTCTCATTTCTTCGTAAATATCATAAGATGGCTTAATTTGTCCCCAGCCATTATACACACCCCAGCCTTTATCTTCCAGGATAACACCGATAAACTCGACACCACCACCTGTAGAACCACCATTACCGGGAATAGACCAGATATATTCTTTATTCCAGAAATCCTTAAAATCAGAAGAGAACACTTCGTCAAAAGTAGGAGCCAGATCACGTCCATAATCACTTTCCAAGGAATTGACCATCGAAATCACATTGTTCCATTGCGTTTCGTCCCACATAGCCCAGTAAGCATATACTTTAGCTTTATAAGCCACGGCAGCCGCTTTGTGCGGACGTCCTTTATCTTCATCCGTATATTCTTCAAACTTAGGCAAATATGAGATGGCTTTATCCATATCTTCTATAATGTACTTATAGTTATCTATTACAGATGCCTGCTGCGGAGGAATAGAGTTATCATAATCACCTTCAAAATCTTCATAGCGCACAAAAGGAACTCCCAGGTCTTTTGTACCATAGCGATAGGCAATCCAGAAATGAGCCATACCACGCATAAAGTAGGCTTCACCCAAACTCCGGTGTTCTACCGCAGTAAGTGTGGTCACCTTCTCTTTGGCAAGCAACTGCTTGATAATCCAATTGGAGCGAGCCATATTTTGGTAAAACAAATCGAATCCACCTTGCACAGGACTTTCATTACCTGTATATTCTAAAGTAGCCAACGAGTTGAAGCTACGTGTTTTAGCCCATACAATATCACAAGCAGCACCTTGTTCCCAAAACAACTCACGTCCAAAACCTTTTTCCTGATGAATGGGTGCATAAAGTCCGTCAATGGCATCAATTGCCTGCCCATCATTCACAAAATAAGTCGTAGTAGTAGGCTTGCCCTCAGGCTGCACATCTAAAAAATCTCCGCAAGAGCAGAAGACCAATGCTGATAAAGCTAATATTGGTATATATTTTTTCATAATCCTCAATTTTAATTAATAAGTTAATTTCACACCAAAAGAGAATACTCTGGACACAGGATATTTCAGAGCATCCCATCCACCACACTCAGGGTCCATGCCGGAATAATTAGTAATCGTAAAGAGATTTTCACCGCTGAAGTAAACAGACATACGACTACTACGTTCACTTAAATGAGACCACTTTTGAAGCACGTCTGTCAAATCATAAGAGATTGTCAGATTTTTGAGGCGCAAATATGAAGCATCTTCCAAATACCAATCGGAAGCTGTAGAGAAGTTAGAGTTCGGATCGTTAGCGGAAAGTCTGGGGATGTTCGAAGAAGTATTGGTAGGACTCCATGCATTCAAAATCTCTTTCGAACGGTTAAAGTTACCATCTGCATCACTCAAAAGCATAATTTTACCTGCATAGAATGCCTGAGCGCCTCCTACTCCCTGGAACATAGCACTAACGGACAATTTTTTGTACGTAGCCCCCAGTGTGAAAGCATATGTTGTCTTCGGTGTAGAATTACCGCAATACTGACGGTCCTTATCATCAATCTTACCATCATTGTTGTAGTCAATAAACTTCAAGTCACCGGCAACAGCATTCGGCTGAGCCCCTACCCATTGTTTATTACCATTGGAATCGATTTCATAGTGTCCGTGTTCAGTATTCCAAGCAGCAACTTCCGCATCGCTCTGGAAGATACCAGCAGTTTTAATCAAATAATAAGAGCCCAACGGTTGTCCTTCAGCAGTCTGGCGAGTATAAGGAATATTACGGAATTTAGAATCACTGTCAGTCCATACACCAGGGCTACCGTCAGCATTCTTCACACCTATGTCAGAAACCCAGTTTTTCAGATAGGAGAAGTTACCGGATATGAAATAAGAGAAATTCTTATTAATATGATCGTTCCAACTGGCTGTCACTTCAAAACCACGGTTACGCACTTCACCTTGGTTAATCAGCATCGGATCCAATCCGATAGAACTCGGCCAGTCCATGGTCTGCTTCTGAATCAAGTTAAAGGTACGCTTGTCGAAGTAGTCGAACGACAGAGACAAACGGTTCTTGAACATTTCAACATCCAAACCTAAGTCATACTGCTCAGAAGTTTCCCATGTCAGGTCTTTGTTCATTGCAGTAGAATTATATACGAAATTGTTCCAAGTCGTATTATTAACCACACCATATTGAGCTTGTTCCTGCCAGTATGATGTTCCCAGCAAAAGTGATTTGTAGTTATAACTGATAGAACCGAGATTACCTACACGCCCCCAGGAAGCACGCAACTTCAACAAACTGAGCAGATTGCTCTTCTTAAAGAACTTTTCGTTAGAAATCTTCCATGCCACAGTAGCTGCCGGGAAATCTCCAAAATTGTTATCTTTCGGCAAGCGTCCGGCATAATCACGACGCCAGGATGCCGTCACAAAATAGCGGTCATCATAAGAATAGGCAAGACGAGCCACCAATGAAACATTAGCATCAGGACCTGTCATATAATCGGTGGCCGAAGTAGAACCTGCATAAGCCAGATACTGTAAGTACGGAGTTTCATCTGCAAAATTCTTACCGTTTACTTCCAAACCACGTACATTGTAATGATCGGCTGTAGTAGAAAGCAAGGCACCGACTGTATGCTTCCCAAAACTATTATCATAAGTCAAAGTATTCTCTGTTTTCCAGGCATCAGAACGATAATTAGTCACATCCAAACTATTCGAGTTATTTGGCTTACCCGGTTCATCCTGAATGGGACGGAAGTTCTTATAATTGTTACTCTTCAGATTGTACGTAAAGCGGCTGGTAAATTTCAGACCGGGCACCACATTGGCTATTTGCAGACTGGTAGTACTCCATACATCACTGGTTCTGTTAAAGCGGTTTTCCGCCTCCAGCAAACGCACCGGGTTGACAGCATCACCATGAGCACCGGCAAAGTTGCTTCCATACTTCGCAATGTAAGCCGGATCTTCAGTAGTAGTACCTCCCCACGTGCCATCCAACGGATTATAAACAGTGGCACTGGCAGGCATGTAAATGGCGGAAAGAACAGGACCTGTATAGGCATCATTCGTATCTTTAGAGCGACTTTCCGTATTCTTCCATACAAAGTCCTCACTAATGCTCACCCATTTATTCAGTTCGAACTTGCCATTGTAACGGATAGAGTAGTTCTTATTATAAGTATTAATCAATACTCCCTCATCGTTGTCATAAGAGAAAGACAAACGGCTGGAATAATTGTCGGTACCTACATTCAGCGCAATGTTGTGACGCTGATAGAAAGCTGTACGGAAAATCTCGTCCATCCAGTTGGTACGGGTAGTGGCAATCCACGGATTCTTTTCTACATTCCAACCATCAGGAAGAGCTATGCCAGCATTAGCATAAGAGATTCTGCGCATTTCCAACTCTCCTTCCGCATTCAGCGGTTCTGGCAGATTTGTGGCCTGACGGATGCCGTAAGTACCCTCATAGCTAAGTGTAGGTGCACCTGCTTTAGCCTTCTTGGTAGTGACCAGAATGACACCACCTGCACCCGACTGTGCACCATAAATAGCAGCCGAAGCAGCATCTTTCAGAACTACGATAGACTCGATGTCACTCATAGATGCAATGGGAGCACCCGGCACGCCATCCACTACCCAGAGTACATTATCACCATTCTGCGAACCTTGTCCGCGAATCACAATAGAGGGAGTGGAAGTAGGGTCACCGCCATCGGCCTGAACCGTGACACCCGCCAACTGACCTTGCAGCATACTTTCTGTAGAGCTGACCGGACGAGCCGTAAGTTCATCCGTGTTATTCAGCACCCCTACAGCAGCCGACAAGTCTTGCTTGCGGGCATTTGCACCATATCCCAGTACCACCACTTCTTCCAGAAGTTCCGTATCTTCTTTCAGAATAACCATCATAGGCTTGTCCGTAACCGGAATTTCCTGAGTGGTGTAGCCGATAAAACTGATAACCAGTATATCCCCTTTAGTCCCCGACAACGAAAATTCACCATTAGGATTCGTTATAACTCCCGTAGAAGTTCCTTTTATCAAAACATTGGCACCAATCACGGGCTCACCCGTTTGGTCTTTCACTGTTCCCGTCACCGAAATCTGTTGTGCGTAAGCACCCACCGACAAGAACAGGCCTAACAATAGGGTTAGAATCGTTCGATAGATTCTAAGATTTACTTGTTCCATGCATTAAGAAATTAAAGTTAATAATTATAGATAATTTCACGTCTGCCTCAAAGGTTAAAAGGCAGGATTACAGCTGTATCATATTTTTTTCTTAAACCTTTTTCTACTAAAATAAGTATCCGGCTTTACTTCTCAAGCAAAGCTGAGGCCCCCAGTAAGCTGGCATCTTTCAAATGTGATGGTATCACCTTCACCTTATTGGATATAACATCATAAGGAAACTCATGCATCGCACCCTTCATGGATTCTTCGAAGAGTGAAAAAGCCGACACAATGCCGCCTCCCAGAATAATGGCCTGTGGAGCATAAGTAAAAAGAATTACCTTCATAAGATTGCCCAAATGAGCACCAAATTCTTTCCAGATATCCAGCGCTAGCTGTTCTCCCAGCTTCGCTTTTTCGGCTATTACTGCACCGGTAGTGTGATGCTGTTCTTTGAAGAAGAAACTACTGCAATAATGCTCAAAGTCAGAGTCCAGATAGGGCAATGAACCTATTTCACCGGCTCCCATATATTCGCCACAATACAAACGGTGATTGATAATGACGCCCGCTCCTATACCCGTTCCAATGGTAACTCCAACCATATTAGCATAAGATTGTCCTGCACCGAACAGCTTTTCGCCAAGCGTAAAACAATTGGAATCATTATTAATAGCGACCGGTACATTAAACTTATCTTCCAGAATCGTCTTCAAGTAGATTTCTTTCCAGGAAGATATATTAGCCACATTATAGACAATACCTTTTTCCGGATCAACAATTGAAGGAACACCTATGCCGATACCCTCTACCCGTTCATTCATTACACTCTCGATTAGTTGAAAAAGTTGTCCGAGTACTGTAGAGGAATCCGCTTGCGCAAGACAGGATACCGATGTCTTATTCAAGCATCTGCCGTCTTCAATTTGCGCTATCCGAATGTTAGTTCCTCCGAGATCAATTGCCAGTTTCATCGTATATAGTTTTTAAGGTTTTAATATCTGCAAATGTAAGGCGCTTGATTTTTTTTCTTATCCTCAAATGCGCATTTAAGTCTTCATTTTGCGTAAACATTCAGTCATTACTAATATTGCTACTTATCAAATATTCCACTAAGCGTCTTCCTCCTTCTTTATTTACAAAATCAATAAAGACAATGCCACAATTCCGTTTATTTGCTTTTTTCAGATAATTAGCTACAGGTGCGTTGACTTTATTGGCAAAGGCAACAGGTGTCCCCAAAGGCAACCCGGTGGCACTTACGAAAGTAATTCCCCAACGGCGCGAAGAAGCAGGTTCAGAGGATATCCGGTCGAAATTACGAATGCATACCTCTATTTTCTTCCTGGCACCCTTATCCGACTCATATTGATATTCGTCTTCAAGCAGAACATAGCCATCCCCTCCGTCTTTGTTACGGAGAGTTAGCTGGCAAGTGGCATTATCTTTCCAACCTACGCAAGCAGCTCCCGGATAGTTATCCATTGCATGGTCCCTATGCAAAAAGAGAATCTTTCCGCGACACTCTTTTAATGTCAGCTCCGGACGGAAGTCCGCAATGAAGTGACTCTGATGCGCAGGGGCGCTTAAAGAAGCTGATAGCAAAGAAGCATAATCTTTTAATTCCCCTCCCTCCTTTTTCAGTGAAACAATCAAGGTTTCAGAAGGATGCGCCTGCAAAAAGTTTATGAAAGCAGGCAATACGTCATCTTCCCAATATATATCCTGAAAAGCGTGACTATGAAAGATTCCCAGTTTATTATTTTTCTTCTCCAGACGGATGTCAAAAGCACGAATGCCTTGTTGCAACTGAGCGGCAATGTCCATCGCCTGTGTTTTCAGCATGCGTCCACCTTTGGTGGTGCCACTGTCGTGCGTGCCGGGAATGGATATTTTGCACATTGGAAGTGTATCTGGAAGAGATTTCATCCATTCTTCTTTTCCTGCATCATTACTGTTCTGCATACCTGCATTAACACTTTGCACGTCACCGTTCCCGGCACAAGCCAGAGAATTAGATACTGATATGACTAAAGCCAACACATAAAACATTCGCAAGCACTTTCGTTCCATAGTATATTATTCTAAAGTTTTGATAAGTGCAAAAGTAGAGGGCTGGCTGTTTTTTTTTATCCTCAAATGCGTATTTAGTTCTTCATTTTGCGTAAATATGCAACAATTATCTACCTCTTTACATCTTTGCTATTTACTTTGAGCAAATTCGGTTCTTTCCCATAAAATATACCATCTAACCGAATTTATACCGAATTTGAACCGAATCTATACCGAGTTTGCATTAAACGAGTACTGAACCTATAGTGATTTTACCGACTATATACATTTGAAGAGTTTATGCAGGACAAATATGCCTCTTTTTTTATACTTTTGTCCCCATCATGGAACAGCAACAATCATCTTTCAAAGAAAAAGAACGCACAGAGCTGCGCGAACCGCGGCGTTTCAAAGTGACAATCTACAATGATGACTTCACTACTATGGAGTTCGTCGTAAAGATACTTACTACCGTATTCTATAAATCAACGGCAGAAGCAGAAGCGCTAATGATGCAGGTACACAAAAGCCAATCGGCAGTGGTAGGCATCTATACATACGACATTGCACAATCAAAAGTGCAGAAAGCCACCCGCATGGCACGTAGCGAAGGTTTTCCACTCCGGCTCACCGTTGCACCGGAGGAAGAATAAAAACAGAAAAAAGATATGGACATACAAAATACAGAATATGTAAGCAGTGCATTTTCCTCTGCACAAAGAAAAGCACTATCCTACCGGCACGAGTTCATCATGCCCGAACATTTATTGAGCGCATTTCTGGAGCAACCGCCTTTTTTAAATGCCTTGCAAGAATTCTTCTGTGACGTTGAGGAACTTTCCCTCTCGTTAGAGAATTATTTCACTGAAGAGTTGGAGAGCATCCCCGAAGGTGTGGAGTATGAATTGGAAGTTTCAGCGCAACTGAATGAACTCATACAGCACGCCTATCTGATGATAAACTATTCGAGTGCCGAGGAACTGAATGTCCCGCATTTGGTGCAAGGAATGATTCAATTGCAGGAATCCTGGGCTGCACATTTCCTGAAAGAAACCATCGGAGAAGACTTACCGGAATTTCTCAGCTCACTCATTTCGCAATATGAAGAAGCAGAAGAAATGGTCTATGAGCAAACTGCCGGACAAGAAAAGAACGAACCTTGGCGGAATTACGTGACTTGCCTGAATGACTGCCTGCAAACCCATAATCCACTCATCGGACGGGAAGTCGAACTGGAACGCACCATTCAGGTACTCTGCCGCAAAGAGAAGAATAATCCATTGCATGTAGGCGAGCCGGGTGTCGGCAAAACGGCCCTTGCCTACGGGCTGGCAGCACGCATCGAGGCTGGCAATGTTCCCGAACGTCTATCGGGTTGCCGCATCTATGAACTGGACTTAGGAACCCTGCTGGCAGGTACGCAATACCGGGGCGACTTTGAGAAACGGCTGAAAGTCATCATGGAGGGTGTACGGAACGAAGGCCGCGCCATCATCTACATAGACGAAATACACAATCTGATAGGTGCCGGACGCACAGGAGACGGTTCTATGGATGCTTCCAACATGCTGAAACCTTATCTGGAAGGAGGAGAAATTCGCTTCATCGGCTCCACAACCTACGAGGAATATAATCGTTACTTCGCCCGCAGCAAGGGACTGGTACGCCGCTTCCAGCAAATAGACATACTCGAACCGAGCATCGAAGAAACCATCCATATTGTGGAAGGATTGAAAGAAAAGTACGAGGCTTTTCATGGAGTGACCTACCTGCCCGACGTCATCCCTTATGCAGTCAGAGCAAGCGCCCGCTACATCAACGACCGCTTCCTGCCCGACAAAGCCATCGACCTGGTGGATGAAGCGGGAGCCTATCGTGAAATACACCCTACCTCTTCCGGAGAGCAGGTAGTGGATAAAACCCTGATTACCGATGTGCTCGCCCGCGTCTGCAAAGTAGATGCACTTGCCATGAAAGAAGAAGACACCGCTTCGCTGGAAACACTGTATGCACGCATCAGCAACAGGATTTACGGACAGGAAGAAGCCGTCCGCCAGGTAGTGGAAGCTGTGCAAATGTCTAAAGCCGGATTGCTGGATGAAAACAAGCCATTGGCAAGCCTCCTCTTTGTAGGGCCTACCGGAGTAGGTAAAACCGAGGTAGCCAAAGTGCTGGCTGCCGAACTGGGCATCGCCCTGCAACGTTTCGACATGAGCGAATACACCGAAAAACATACTGTAGCCAAACTAATCGGTTCACCCGCCGGTTATGTTGGTTATGAAGACGGTGGATTATTGACCGACGCCATTCGCAAAACTCCCCATTGCGTACTGCTGCTGGATGAGATAGAAAAAGCTCATCCCGATGTGTTCAACATCTTGTTGCAGGTAATGGACTATGCCGTGCTTACCGACAACAAGGGACGCAAAGCCGACTGCCGCCATGTAGTGCTCATCATGACCTCAAATGCCGGTGCACAATATGCCCGTCAGGCATCCATCGGATTCAGCAGTCAGATTACAGCCGGAGAAGCTATGCTGAAACAGGTAAAGAAAACCTTCAAGCCTGAGTTTATCAACCGCCTCTCGGCTACGGTTGTCTTCCACGATATGAACCGGGAGATGGCTTCGCTCATCCTCGACAAAAAACTCGGAGAACTGAGCGGAAAGCTTGCCGCCCGTCAGGTAGAAATGAAATTAAGCCCCGAAGCCCGTGAATGGTTGCTGCAACGGGGATTCCTGCCGGAATACGGTGCACGGGAAATGGACCGCGTGATTGCCTCGCACCTGAAACCGTTATTGATGCGCGAAATCCTCTTCGGTAACTTGAAATCCGGAGGAACAGCCTGCGTACAAGTAGAGAAGGAGAACTTAAAACTACAAATCCCAACAGAGTAGCAACATGGTTTTCCAACTGACTGAAGAAATAGCCTTTCCCGACCCTCGCTATGGCGAACCCGACGGGCTGCTGGCAGTAGGCGGCGATCTTTCCATCGACCGCCTCATACTTGCCTACTCCAACGGGATATTCCCTTGGTATGCCTTTCAGGAAGGCACAATACAGTGGTGGTGTCCAATGAAACGTTTCGTCATTTTTCCGGAGGAAATACATATCTCCCACTCCATGCGCACGTTCATCAAAAAGGGAGAGTATGATCTCAGCGTCAATCAGGCTTTCCACGATGTAATCCGTGCCTGCGGCGAATTAAGGATGAATATGGAAGGTGCCTGGCTCGGCGAAGAAATGACAGAAGCCTACACACGCATGCACGAACAAAAGTTTGCAGCCAGTGTGGAAGTATGGGAAGAAGAACGCCTCGCAGGTGGCCTCTATGGGGTAACATTAGGCCGCTGTTTCTTTGGCGAAAGCATGTTCTCACTGGTTCCCAATGCATCGAAGTTAGCCCTTATCTATCTGGCGCAAATCTTCAGGGAAAATGGAGGCTTGCTGATAGATTGCCAGTTTGAAACGCCACACTTGAAGTCAATGGGAGGAAGATATATCAGCTACGAGGAATACATGGAATATTTGCGGAAGGATTAAGCCAATGTAAACTGTAGATGGCTATCCGTACTCCGCACTTCATCGAAAGCGAAGCCTTCCCATGTAAAACTTTTCAAGTCTTCGAGGCGCTCTATGCGATTCTTTATAATGAAACGTGTCATTTCGCCACGACACATCTTGGCATAGATAACAATCGTTTTCAACTGTCCATTTTTCCAGACCTGAAACTCGGGAGTGATGACACGGACTTCTTTTTCCACTCGCTTCCAATCAAATAAATCCTTCATTTCGCCACTGGCAAGGTTCACAAGTACGCCGCCCTGTTGTTTGATGTCGGCTATAAACAGCTCCGTCAATAAGGGCTTCCAGTAATCAAACATCGACACTCCCCCTCTCTCCGGCAAACAGATATCTCCTTCCAGCCGGTAAGGCTTTATTCCATCCAACGGGCGAAGCAGCCCGTAAAGGAAAGAGGTGATGCGTAAATGATGCTGTGCATAGAGAAAGTCATCTGTAGAAAAATCTTTCGGTAATATACGTTTGAAGACGGCACCGGTATATGCACAAATAGCAGGCATCGGACGATTAGCTTCTGAGAAAAAATCCTGATATCGCAGGTAGTTTTCAGCAGCAATTTTAGAGTTCACCCGCAACAAGTGTTCCAGTTCAACGGCAGAATACTGTCCCATATCCATTGCATTCTGCAATGCTTCCGCCTGAAAATGCGGAACAGTTATTTCAGGGACCTTCACAGTAGTGCGTGCCGCCATTGTTTTGGCACAGGAGATGAATATCAACATACCACGTCGTTTATTAAGTTTTCGGGAAGCAAAGATAATGCAAATCGAATGCAGAACTTTCATGCTTGCATGAAAAGTTTTGCTGAGATGCCGCTTATCTTCTTTAAAGATAACCATAAATAGGTAAATTCTGATATCCACTGCTATTTCAGAAAGTTTTTCCATAGAATCCACCTCCGTTTCAAGAGTTTTTCATACCTTTACACCTTGTTGGAGAATATGGACTTTTTCGAGAGAAAAGAAATCCATTCCGACCCCGAGACAGGAAAAAGAAAAAACAATATATAAAATGACCCACAAATGGAATTATCAACCCATTACACCCGAACAGGCAGAGACAAGCCAAAAACTAGCCCAGGAATTAGGGATTAGCCCGATTCTTGGAGGATTATTGGTGAAGCGGGGAATAACTAAGGCACAGGATGCCAAGAAGTTTTTCCGCCCGCAATTGCCCGACTTGCACGACCCATTTCTGATGAAAGACATGGATTTGGCCGTGGAGCGCCTTAATAAGGCAATGGGAAAGAAAGAACGTATTCTGATTTACGGAGATTATGATGTAGATGGCACCACTGCGGTATCCCTGGTCTACAAGTTCATTCAACAGTTCTATTCGAACATTGACTATTACATCCCCGACCGCTACAACGAAGGTTACGGGGTATCCACCAAAGGAGTAGACTATGCCGCTGAAAACGGCGTAGGACTCATTATCGTATTGGACTGCGGCATCAAAGCCGTGGAAGAAATAACGTATGCCAAAGAGAAAGGCATCGATTTCATCATTTGCGACCATCATGTGCCCGACGATGTGCTTCCTCCCGCCGCCGCTATACTGAATGCCAAACGTTTAGACAACACATACCCTTACGAGCACCTTTCCGGTTGCGGCGTAGGATTTAAGTTTATGCAGGCATTTGCCATCAGCAACGGTATCGAATTCCATCACCTTATCCCACTGCTCGACCTGGTTGCCGTGAGCATTGCTTCGGACATTGTGCCCATCATGGGCGAAAACCGGATACTTGCTTTCCACGGTTTAAAGCAACTGAACAGTAATCCCAGCGTAGGTCTGAAAGCGATTATCGATGTATGCGGACTTACGGAAAAGGATATTACCGTCAGTGACATCGTGTTTAAGATAGGACCGCGCATCAATGCCTCAGGCCGTATACAAAACGGGAAAGAAGCTGTTGACTTACTGACTGAAAAAGACTTCTCCACAGCTTTGGAAAAGGCTAACCAAATCAATCAATACAACGAAACCCGCAAGGACCTCGACAAGAGTATGACCGAAGAAGCCAACCAGATTGTGGCTGAACTGGAGGGACTTGCCGACCGTCGTTCCATCGTATTATACAATGAAGACTGGCACAAAGGGGTCATCGGTATCGTTGCTTCCCGCCTGACGGAAATTTACTACCGCCCTGCTGTGGTACTGACACGCACGGATGATATGGCAACAGGTTCCGCCCGCTCTGTATCCGGCTTCGACGTGTACAAAGCCATTGAGTATTGCCGCGACCTACTTGAGAACTTTGGCGGACACACATACGCCGCCGGGCTTTCTATGAAAGTAGAGAATGTAGCCGCCTTTACCGAACGTTTTGAAGAGTTTGTATCACAGAATATTCTTCCTGAACAGACCAGTGCTCTCATCAATATTGACGCAGAGATAGACTTCAGAGATATCACTCCCAAATTCTTCAGTGACCTAAAGAGATTCAACCCCTATGGACCGGACAATCCGAAACCTATATTCTGCACCCATAACGTGTATGATTATGGTACGAGCAAGGTTGTGGGACGCGATCAGGAACATATCAAGCTGGAACTGGTGGACAATAAATCGAACAATGTAATGAATGGCATCGCCTTCGGACAAAGTTCACACGTGCGTTTCATCAAGACTAAACGTTCATTCGACATCTGTTACTCCATCGAAGAAAACACCCACAAACGGGGAGAAGTACAGTTGCAGATAGAGGACATTAAACCCAATTAAATGAAAAATGAAGAATGAAGATTTACCATGCGGCACAATTGCGCAGCTAATTCTTCATTCTTCATTTCTTCACTTCTATGTACAAGGAAATTTTAAAGCAATATTGGGGATATGATAACTTCCGTGGCATACAGGAAGATATCATCAACAGCATTGGCGAGGGCAAGGATACATTAGGATTGATGCCTACGGGTGGCGGCAAATCCATCACATTTCAGGTGCCCGCACTTGCCAAAGAGGGACTTTGCCTAGTGGTTACCCCCTTGATTTCTCTGATGAAAGACCAAGTACAGAACCTGAGGAAACGGGGCATCAAAGCACTTTCCATCTACTCCGGAATGTCCCGGCAGGAAATCATCACCACCCTGGAAAACTGCATCTTCGGCAACTACAAGTTCCTGTACATATCTCCCGAACGACTGGACACTGAAATCTTCCGTACCAAATTACGGAAGATGAATATCAGCATGATTACCGTAGACGAGAGCCATTGCATCTCGCAATGGGGGTACGACTTTCGCCCCGCCTATCTGAAAATAGCCGAAATACGCGATTTACTGCCGGACGTCCCCGTACTGGCACTTACCGCCACCGCCACGCCCGAAGTAGTGAAAGACATTCAGGAACGTCTGTGCTTCAAGAAGGAGAATGTTTTCCGCATGAGCTTCGAGCGCAAAAACCTTGCTTATATAGTCCGCAAAACGGAAAACAAGACCGGAGAATTACTGCATATCCTGCGCCGTATGCCCGGCAGTGCTATCGTCTACGTACGCAACCGCCGCCGGACCAAAGAGATCACCGAACTTTTAATTCACGAAGACATCACCGCCGACTTTTACCATGCCGGTCTGGATGATGCTACCAAAGATGTGCGCCAGCAACGCTGGCAGAAGGGTGAAAGCCGGGTGATGGTTGCCACCAACGCTTTCGGCATGGGTATTGACAAACCGGATGTGCGCATCGTCATCCACCTCGACTTGCCGGACTCCATCGAGGCCTATTTTCAGGAAGCGGGACGTGCGGGGCGGGACGGCGACAAGGCATACGCCGTTATCTTGTATGGTAAATCGGATAAGATTACCCTCCATAAACGCATTCCGGATACTTTCCCGGAGAAAGACTACATCAAGCAGGTATACGAGCATCTACAGTACTATTACCAGATGGCTATGGGTGATGGTCTGGGATGCGTCAGAGAGTTTAGCCTGGAAGATTTCTGCCGGAAGTTCAAGTACTTCCCTGTGCCTGCCGACAGTGCATTGAAGATTCTGACACAGGCAGGTTATCTGGAATATACGGATGAACAGGACAATGCTTCCCGCCTCTACTTCACCGTTCGCCGTGACGAACTCTACAAGTTGCGGGAATTAGGAGAGGATATGGATAAACTCATCCAAATCGTCCTACGCTCCTATACCGGTGTGTTTACAGACTACATTTTTATCAACGAAGATACGCTCGCTGTGCGCAGCGGGCTGACCCGACAACGGGTGTATGATATGCTGATGCGCTTGTCTAAGATGCACATCATCCACTATATTCCACACAAAAAGACACCTTATATTATATACACGCGCGAACGCATAGACATGCAGCAACTGCAAATACCACCCAGCGTATATGAAGAACGTAAAGAACGCTACGAAATCCGAATCGGAGCAATGATAGATTATGTGACGACTGACACTATTTGTCGCAGCCGCATGCTGCTACGCTATTTCGGTGAGAAGAATGAACACAACTGCGGGATATGCGACGTTTGCCTTAGCCACCGTGCAGAAGAAGTTCCACAGGAGATTTCAATGGAAGAATTGCGTGATAAAGTGCTTCAACTTCTTGCAGAAGAATCAGTCACTCCGGCAGGCCTTGCCGAACAAATATTGGTAGATAAAGAACTTCTGACCGAAGCTGTACACCAGCTATTGGATGAAGGCCGGATTATTTCTGCGAACGGGATGCTTCAGACGAAGAAATAATCAATCACCGTACATATCCAGCTTATTATCCCACAAGTACTTCCGTGTTTCGCGTGCAGCCACTCCCGAAAGGAGAATTAAAGATATCAGATTAGGAATGGCCATCAGTGCATTCATGCCATCCGCCAGGTTCCAAACTAAAGAGAGGTTCATCACAGAACCCAGATAAATGGCCAGTACCCAAAGCACACGGTAGTATTTTATCAAACGCTTCCCTCCCAGATACTCTACAGCTTTTTCGGCATAATAACTCCAACCTAAAATTGTGGAAAAGGCGAAAGTCACAATGCCTACGGCCAGGATAATAGTCCCGACAACAGGTATCTTTCCAAAGGCAGCCTTCGTCAGTGCACCACCGTGGGTATAGTCTATGTCAGGATAGGCAACAATGCTACTTACCAACACTAGCCCGGTCAATGCACAAATGACAACCGTATCCCAAAACGTCCCGGTAGAAGATACCAAAGCCTGACGAACCGGATTACGGGTTTGTGCCGCCGCAGCAACAATAGGTGCCGACCCCAAGCCCGATTCATTGGAAAACAGACCACGCGCAATACCATAACGTGCCGCCAGCATAACCGTAGTCCCGGCAAAACCACCTCCAGCAGCGCGGGCACTGAATGCTGAATCTACAATCAAACGTAGGGAATCTCCCAGATAAGCTGCATTCAGCCACAATATATACAAACATCCCATTACATAAAACAGTGCCATAAAGGGCACCAATGTCGTACATACCCGCGCAATTCCTTTCACACCGAAAAGAATGACAAGGGCCACCAGCAAACTAATTACACCTCCGGTGATATGCGCTGAAATTCCACAAGTTTCATTTAGAAGTAGAGAAATGGAATTTGCCTGTACCGTATTCCCTATGCCAAAGGCGGCAACGGCCGTAAATACACAAAACAGAATAGCAAGCCAACGCATCTTCAAACCGCGTTCCAAGGCATACATCGGACCACCCAGCATCTCGCCATTCTCCGTTTTCACTCTATACTTAATAGCCAACAATCCTTCCGCATACTTCGTCGAAATACCTAGAACTCCCGTCAGCCAGCACCACAACACTGCTCCCGGACCGCCTAACGACACAGCGGTAGCCACTCCTATAATGTTACCCGTCCCGATAGTGGCCGCCAATGATGTAGCCAATGCTCCAAACTGACTCACATCTCCTTTTGCCCCCTCATCTTTCTTAACAGAAAGACGTATAGCGGTAAATATCTTACGTTGTGGAACCCGGAGCCGGATAGTGAGAAACAAATGCGTGCCAAGCAACATAATAATCATAGGCCAGCCCCATAGCCATGTGCTGACTTCAGAGAAGAAGGAAGTAAGTGTTTCCATTCAGATATAACTTTGTTTATATGTATTTTGCAGGCCAAAGATAAAAAAAATCTTTTGTACACCTCTTAAAAACAGATGAAATACACTACAAATTTACACAGATAATCTAAAGGCAATCAACACTTTTGCAAAACAACAAGATTTATTTATCCGCGGAGTTTATTCTTTGGAGGGTATGGAAAGTGAATGGAATACCAATTGAAATAATCGGCATAAGGAAGATATAATCACAGTATATTACTTTGCCAATGTTTTGCCAAGGCTGTGGCAAAGTCTCGCCAAAGCACTGGCAAAACATTGCCACAGCCTTGGCAAAACATTGGCAACAGAAGTCAATTCAGCCGACCGAATATGATATAATGATTCGTCTTACTCTGCTGTCGGTTTCTCAATACCTTCGCTGGTTGCACGTTCTTCCATACGTTTGATACGGGCATCCAAATCCGGGTGGGTAGAAAACAACTGGTTCAGCTTACTGCTTTTTTGTGCACCGGCTTCTTCCTGCAATTTCTTCAACTTCTGGAAAGACAAAGCCATTGCCCAAGGGTTCTTGCCATGACTTTTCAGGAATTCATAGCCATAATCATCAGCACTGCGTTCCTGCTTCTGTGAGTAAGTGGAGTTCACCAAAGCCTCACCCAGGTCGCCCAACTGAGAATCTGTCAGCTTAGCAGCCGTACCGCCTTGTGAAGAAATACCGTCTTTCAGGGCAGAAGTCAGCAATGCTGTGCGGAAGCCATTCTTAGAGTCCTTGTGTGCCACATGACCTACTTCATGACCGATCACACCGAGCAATTCGTCGTCACTCATAATATCCATCAAAGAAGAAAAGATACGTACACTACCATCTGCACACGCAAAAGCATTGACGTCTATCACATAGTAAACCTTAAAATTCAAGGGAATTCCTTCCACATCCGTCAG
>CAMTFK010000017.1 GCA_947071285.1 uncultured Bacteroides sp.
CTTTAATACTACATCAATACTATCTCATTGTTTTAGTAAGTGGTTGGTATATAGTGGTTTTGTGTATATTGTGGGCTTTCTTATCCTAGATTAATCATCTGCATGCCGGTGTTTTTTTTGCCAAATAATATATATCTTTAAAGTCTCTTTTAATTGATGTATACTATGAACAGACTTGTAACTTCATTTTTATTATCAGCCCTCTTTGTGTTCTGTAATCAGAGATTATATGCTGGTTGGCAACGTTCTATTACTAACTACTCCCGCTATTCTTATAAGGCAGCTTCACAAAACTGGAGGATAATGCAGTGTGGCAATGGGTGGATGTATTTTGCCAATAATAAAGGGTTACTGGAGTTCGATGGAACGAATTGGGCTGTCTATCCCATCCATAATGCGAAGGTGCGCGCTGTGAAAGCCGGTAAAGACGAGCGTATATATGTGGGGGGACTCCAGCAGTTCGGCTACTTTGTTCCGAATTCTTTAGGGCGTTTGGATTATGTCTGCCTTTCGGATAGTATTGATAAAAGAATTATTGGAAATATCTGGAATATCCATATTACGGAAGACAAGGTTTACTTTCAGTCGGATAATGCTGTCTTTTGCTTCAAAAATGGGCGTATTCATCGGATTAATTGCCCAAGTATTGTTCATTCGGCCTTAGTGGGAGAACGCCTTTATGTGGCAGGTGCGGGGCTGTTTGTTTTGAGTGGAAATGAGTTTACATTACTTCCCAATACAAATTCTATGGTGGACAATGCAGGCAGGAGAGCGATAGGGATTTTCTCTTATCGGGATAAACTGCTTGTGGTCACTAACCAGGGCGGATTGTTTTTTTATGAAAATGGTACCTTGATTCCTTTTCGTTCGGGCGCTGATGAGTTTCTGAAAAGAAACCGCCTCTTTTGCGCTACTATGAAAGGATCTTTATTGGCTTTGGGAACCGTGCAAGATGGTTTGTTGCTATTAGATATGGATACCGGGGAAACGGAACATATATCAACCCATAATGGGTTACAGAATAAAACAATACTTTCTCTGTTTTTTGATAGGGAGGATAATCTTTGGTTGGGCTTGGATAATGGTATTGATTGTATTCATCTTCATTCACCCATCTTTCAGAATAAGGCGACGATAGGAAGTGGCTATACTTCATGCCTGTATCGTAATAAGTTATATTTAGGTACTAATCAAGGAGTATTTGCCACAGGTTACCCTTTGATGTTGAATGAAGAACAGGATTTGGAACCAGTTTGGGGAACAGCAGGGCAAATCTACTCTTTGGCTGTTTACGATGACAAACTGTTTTGCGCCGGGAGCAATGCGTTAGGAGTATTGGATGGCAGTGAACTTTATTTCGTCTCCGGTATTCGTGGCGTATGGTGGGTGAAACCCTTGCCGCAGAAAGACAAACTGCTGGCTGCCACTTATATTGGCCTTTATCTTTTAAGAAAAACAGGAGGGCGATGGATACTTGATAGAAGAGTGGAGGGGCGAAGGTTCTCCTCCAAGAGCTTATATATAGAGTCTGCGGCAAATGCTTTGTGGACGGCAAATAAGGAAGGGGGACTGTATCGGCTTTCTCTTTCGGCAGGATGTGATTCTATCATTAAAGAGAAATGTTATAATTCCGGGGAATTACCGATAGGAGATAATGTATGTATTGCTATGGTAGACGGAGAAATAGTAATAGCCTCGCGACAAGGTTTGTTTCATTATGACTCATCGGAGGATTGTCTGGATAGGTATGAAAAGTTAGAAAAGAAGATGGATGGGAGGGTTGCTTATACCTATATAATGCAAGATTCCCTGCAAAATATATGGTATGCAACAGACGGTGCATTGAAGTTATTGCATTATGACCCGTTGACAAGGAGTTATTACCGGAGTGAGAACGAGGCATATCTGAAAGATTGTCTGATAGAAGATTTTGAGTACGTCGGGGTTCTTGCTGATAATGAAGCTGTGATAGGTATGGAGGATGGATTCTCATTATTACACTTCATGCAGGAGCGAGTGAAAAAGTATCCATTGAACTTGCAAATCAGGCATGTGTATCTGACCGGGGTTAATGATTCTCTTGTATATGGATGCAGTTACGTTCCCAATGATATGCATCTGAAGATTCCTTATAAGAATAATTCTATTCGTATAGAGTATAGTATCAACAATTATGATAGCTCGTTGGCGCTGTTCTATTCCTGTCGGTTGACGGGGCCTGTTTCCGAACCTTGGAGCCAGTTAGGGGAAAGTACGATGAAGGAATATACAAGACTGCCGGAGGGGAAATATACATTTTATGTCCGTACACGTATCGGTTTGGAAAAGCCGATAATAGCATCCTTTTCTTTTGAGATATTGCCTCCCTGGTATCGTACATGGTGGAGTTACTTGCTATATGCTGTATGGATTGTATTGTTGCTGGCTTATATTTACTATCGCATTGCGGCAGGTCGTAAGCGTTTGGTTATGTTGAAGGAGTTGGAACTTTATCGCCAGAAGCAGGCTTTCCAGAAAGAGAGTGAGTTGAAAAGCAAGAAGATAGATTTGCTGAAAGAGGAAAACTTGCAGGCAGAACTGCATCATAAATCTGAGGAATTGATTCATACCACGCTGAATCTTGTCCGTAAGAATGAGACATTGCAGAATATCAAGAGTGAAGTGCTAAGTATATTGCATGCTGCTAAAGAGGAGAATTTAGTAATCATTCGCCGGAAAATCCTGTGTCTTATTACTCAGATTGATACGAACATGGAGCATGACGATGATTTGCTGGCTTTTCAAAGCACATTTGACTCTGTGCATCATAATTTATTCCAGAAGCTGGAAGCGCGCTTTCCTGAACTTACGAAACGGGAAAAACTATTGTGCGCTTACATAAAGATGAATCTAATGTCGAAAGAGATTGCCCCGTTATTGAATATCTCACAACGTGGAGTGGAGGTCAGCCGTTACCGTTTGCGTAAAAAACTGGGATTGGGAGAAGGGGAGAACCTTGCGGAGTTTTTGCAGAAGCTCTCACAGTAGTACCCCCGTCCTTTGCTTAACCCTTTTTCTGTGCAGCCTGCAATACCAGCAAGCTCTCCGGACCCATATTGAACAACAAGTCTACGATGCTGAGATTAGGCAGAAAGCCGAGTCGTTCCTGGAAGACCTGATAATAGGGTCGGGCAATGAAGTCGGGGTCTTCTTCCCGGTAGTCTTTCTTCGGATGGATGCGTTCGCGGAAATCATCTTCACCGGGAGTGAAGATGGTCTTGTATTCCGAGGTGCGCTCCATATCCGGCTGTATGTCTATCAGCGAACAGATTAGACGGCACAATTCTTCGTTGAAATCGGCTAAAAACTCATATTTCTTCTCGTAAAAGGGGCGGAAATCATCCTTATAATATTCAAAGAAAGGGGTATGATTATAGGAGGATGTCAGAGCATTCCAGTGCAGGTGCCGCCAGTTGCCGTGGTCGGAAATGCGGATGTCACGCAACGGGCATTTCAAAGTATCGGGCTTGACCGTGGGGATGGAGAGGGCTAACTCGCCATCAGGTCCCGCGATGGTGCAACGGTTGCGGTAGGTTTGCTTTACGTAATGGTCATGCTGTTCGATGAAAACTTTATCATAAGCCAGTAGCTTGGTGTAGTACTCCACGGGCGCCAGATAGGCGGAAGAAAGATATACGGTTCTCATTACATTCATTGTTTTAGTGATTGACTCCTTTTTTACTTTACTGGACTGAAAAAGCGCTTCCAACGATAACCTTTGAACACCCCGGTTTCCTTTTCTTTAGAAAACCAGATGAGTGAGGCTTTGCCGATGACGTGGTCTTTCGGTACAAAACCGAATAGGCGGGAGTCGGAAAGATTGATGGAGTTATTGGCGCCTACCCAATAATAATCTTTGCAGAAATAGCAGTGCTGCACGGGTTGGCCTTCCACGTATAAAGTGTCATTCTTGATTTCAGCCTGTTTGTTCTCATGTAGCACAAGCGTGTTGCGCAGCAATGTCCGGTTCCACGGATACACACGCACTGCTTTGCCTTTGCCGGGGACGATTAACGGGCGGAGAGCTTCTATGGAGTCCTCTTTATTTAGTAATTCTATCCAGCAACTCCCATTCATGGCCTGCTCCAACAGGTAAAACTCATAGCGGCTGAAACTGCGTACGTTTCTTGTACTGTCTTGTCCCATCAGGCGGTTATCCTGTATGGACAAGAGATTGAGCAATGAGTCGAGCTGTTTTTCCTTTGTTCGGGGATAGGCGTACAGGAACTTCTGGTCGGGTGCATTCTTTTCGGATGGAATGACGGAAAAAAGGGAGTCTATTAATAATGTATCTCCCGGCACGCCAATGCAACGGCTGATAAAGACCTCGCGCTGGTCTATGACAGGTTCCGAAAGATTCGCGGGATTGTTGAAGACGATGATGTCCTCTTTTTCTACAGGACTCTCTCCCCACCGATGGTAATTCCATAAAGACATGAAAGGAAGACGCAGCCCGTAACTCCATTTATTCACCAGGATGCGTTCTCCCTGGAACAAGGAATTCTCCATGCCCGAAGAGGGAATCAGGTAGGAAGTCACGACACAGCCACGGAGTAATACTATAACGAGTATTATTCCAATGACTGTTCCCGCTATCTTCCATCCTTTTTTCATCTAAATTCCCAAATTCTTTTAGTCTACCCACTTAAATATGCGGTTCCAACGGATTTTTCCATCAAACCAACCGCGGTCCTTGTCGAGTGAGAGCCAAACGACAATCGGTTTACCTACGATGTGGTCTTCCGGTACGAATCCCCACGAACGGGCATCGGCGGAGTTGTGGCGGTTGTCACCCATCATCCAGTAATAATCCATTTTGAAAGTGTATTCATCGGTCTTCTTGCCGTTGATGTAGATGCCGTCTTCTTTTATTTCCAGCTTATTGCCCTCATAAGCCTCGATGGGGCGCTGGTAGATGGGCAGATTGTCTTCTGTCAACTTGATGGTGGCACCTTTCTTCGGTATCCAGATAGGGCCGTAATTGTTGCGGTCCCATTTGGTGTAAAGGTTCAACGGATACATCTGTCCGGAGTATATTTCCGGTTCCATGATGATGTGGCTAACGAGTTTCTTATTACCCGACAGGGTTTCGTACATTTTCTTCGTCAAGGGCAAATCGTAGGTGGGAGCGAGACGTCCTTGTGCATCGCGTTGGGTCAGTCCCATTTCCATTAACAGGCCTTCATTGTTAATCAATGCCTGGTCGTCCTTGCTGATGCCGAGTTCGCGGAACATATCTTCGGTGATGTACGAGCCGTTGGTCTGTACAAGATAGTTGAGCTGCATTTCCTCGGGGTTCTCAATAGTTTTCCCGTCAATATACACTTGTGAATCCTTGATTTCCAGCGTGTCGCCCGGCAATCCGACGCAACGCTTCACGTAGTTTTCACGACGGTCTACGGGACGGACAACGATGTCGCCATACATCTTCGGATTAGAGAGTATCAGGTTCCTGCCGGCATTGTAGTACAGGTCGTAAACAGCGCGTTGTTGCTTGCGCGTCAGGCTGTCCATATTCACAGGGTTCGGATACAGGCGCTGTCCTTCGTTGTAGGCAAGGGTGTAGAAGTCTGTTTGCTGGAAGTTGGTAGCCACGGTATCTCCGGCAGGGAAGTTGAATACTACAATATCATTCCGTTTCACTTTTCCCAAGCCCGGAACACGTTTGTAGTCCCATTGAGGCCATTCGATGTATGATTTGGTGTTCACCAGTGGCAAGGTGTGCTGGGCCAGCGGCATGGATAGCGGTGTGTTCGGCACGCGCGGACCGTAGCTCAGTTTGCTCACGTAGAGATAATCGCCTACCAGCAAAGATTTTTCCAGAGAAGAAGAGGGTATCTGATAGTTCTGGAATATGTAGATATTGACGAAGTAAACGGCCACCAGTGCAAATACGATAGCGTCTACCCAACTCATTACATTGCGTACGGCCGGATTTTCTGATTTCTTCCAAAAGCCCCAGGGAATTTTCTTACTGATGTAGATGTCGAAGATGAAAGGCACGACAATCAGTCCCAACCAGCTTTTCACCCATACCAGGAAGGCAAGGTAAAGCACGGTGATGATTGCGAATTTAATCCATTGGGCACGAGTTGCTTTTCTCATTTTAGTTTGATATTTATAGTTTGTTTGCCAGACTATCTCAGTTCTCCTCCTCGGAGGAGGAGTACCCGAAAGGGGAGGTGGTAGGAGGAAATCATATCTTTGAAAGAATGATTCAATGTGTGTATCTACCTACCACCCCGCCCTAAAGGGCACCCCTCCTCCCGAGAGGAGGGGAATTGAGATAGTCCGTGTTTCTTATTTTAAGAACGGGAACAAATCGCTCATTCCCAGATAACCTTCCTTATTGGCTGTATATTCGGCAGCAAGAACGGCACCCAGCGAGAAACCTTTGCGGTTCTTGGCGTCATGTGTCAGGATGATGCTGTCGGCTTCCGACTCGTAGCGGATGACATGGATGCCCGGAACTTCGCCTTCGCGGATAGAGCTTACAGGCAATTCATTGGCAGCACATTCCGTAGTGCCGGAAACAGCTCCGTCCGGTGCCTGCATGGTGCCTTTCACCCAACTGTCTTTGCGGTCCAGATTCTCCAGAATATCTTCAGCAAGTGTGATGGCTGTGCCGCTCGGTGCATCCAGCTTATGGATGTGGTGCGTTTCGCTCATCGTCACATCGTAGGCGGGGAACTGGTTCATAATCTTTGCCAGATACTTATTTACGGCAGAGAAAATGGTGACGCCCAGACTGAAATTAGACGCCCAGAACAGAGTTTTTCCTCCTGTGGTGCAGAGCTCTCTGATTTCGTCTCCGTGCTCCTCCATCCAGCCCGTACTGCCCGAAACTACTTTCACGCCGGCTTCGAAAGCCTTCATGTAGTTGCCATATGCCACCATGGGGTTGGTGAATTCTATTGCCACATCGGCACTCTTGAATGCATCCGATTTGAAATCTTCCTGGTTATTGACGTCGATGATGCTTACAATCTCATGTCCGCGGCTGAGGGCAACCTTCTCGATTTCCTTGCCCATCTTTCCGTAGCCGATTAATGCTATTTTCATTGTTTCTTTTGTTTTTTATTCAGTTTATCAACAAACTATAGGTCGCAAAGGTAATGTTTTTCTTACATTTGCGGGCAACATTAACGTCTTGTTAACATGGAACAACTACTACACTACGTTTGGAAACATAAAATATTCCCTTTAAAGATGCTCCAAACCACCACCGGCGAACCGGTGGAAGTGATAGACGCCGGACTACCGAACACAAATGCAGGTCCCGACTTCTTCAATGCCAAACTGAAAATAGGCGGTACCCACTGGGTGGGGAACGTTGAGATACACACCCTGTCGTCCGATTGGTTGAAGCACGGACATGATAAGGATGCAGCCTACAACAACGTCATTCTGCACGTGGCGGAAACCATAGATTGCGAAGTATTCAGTGCTAATGGAGAAAAGGTGCCGCAGCTACAACTATCCTGTCCCGAAACCATTCTCCGGCACTACGAAGAACTGCATCATGCAGAGATTTATCCCCCTTGTTATTCCATATTATCTTCCCTCCCGAAGCTGACCGTTCATTCCTGGCTTTCCGCCTTGCAGGTGGAGCGCTTCGAACAGAAAGCCCATGCTATTGCCGCCCGGTTGGAGCGGCTCAATAACAATTGGGAAGATGTATTCTTCATCACCCTGTCCCGTAACTTCGGCTTCGGGCTGAATGGGGATGCTTTTGAGACATGGGCCGGTCATTTGCCTTTCCGGGCGATAGATAAGCACCGGGATAACCTTTTTCAGGTAGAAGCTTTCTTCTTTGGTCAGGCCGGATTGCTGGATGAAGAGTTGCCGGATGCGGATGAGTATTATCTGAAGTTGCAGAAAGAATTCCGCTATTTGCAGCATAAGTTTGAATTGCCTGCTCCGATGCCTGTTGCCCAATGGCGTTTTCTACGTTTGCGTCCCGGTAATTTTCCGCATGTCCGGCTGGCACAGTTGGCAAATCTTTATCATAAGGGACAGGCGTCGTTATCGCGTGTTATGGAAGCAGAGACGGTGGAAGCCGTTCAGAAGCTGCTAACCACGGGCACTTCTTCTTATTGGAAAGAACACTTCAATTTCAGCAAAGCCTCTCCCTCGCAGGAAAAGCAAGTGGGGAAGAATGCTCAGAATCTGATTGTTATCAATACTGTTATTCCTTTTCTTTATGCCTATGGGCTGCACAAGGCGGACGAGGTGCTCTGTGATCGTGCTACGCGCTTTCTTGAAAGTCTGAAAGCGGAAGATAATCATATCATCCGGCAATGGAGTGGGGCAGGACTGCATGTATCTACTGCTGCCGACTCTCAAGCTTTGCTGCAACTCCGGAAGGAGTATTGCGATAAGAAAGACTGTCTGCGTTGCCGTTTCGGGTTTGAGTATCTGAGGCAAAAGTAGGTGAGGCTATTTGCCTCGTATATGCTGTGTTAGCTGTAGAGGTTCTCGACGTACGTCCCAAAAGTCAACGATATAGATGATATTGCCTTCTATCCGGTATACCAACTTGTAGTGCTTGTGTATCACAAGTGAGCGGTATTGCAGGCGTCGCTCTTTAAGTAGTGCTTCGGTAGCTCCCAGCAAAGGATTATGACTCAGACTACAGGTATAGTCTTCTATCCGATTATTCAGCCGTAGAGCTGTTTGTGTACCAAATTCTTCGGCTCCGTAGGTCAGGGCGGCAATGCGTGCCTGATTGGCTCTTTTGCTCCACTTTACTTCAGCCATGGCAGTTCTCTTCTTACTTCTGCATTCGCTTCTTTGCAGTTCAGCACTCTTCCGGCTTGAATATCGGCTTCGGCTTCATCAAGGCGAGTGTTGAGTTCTTCCACAGTGTAAGAAGTTTGTGACTTGTTAGCTGTTTCTTTATTGAGTCGCTTCATATAGCGTTCCAACTTAAGCAGGTATTCTTCGTCATCCGAGGTGAGGACAATGCGTGCCATAGCGGCGCGTCGGGCATCGGTGAATTCTATACTTTTCATGATTTTATTCTCCTTTCTTTGTTATTTCTCACTCATTAACTGATACAAAGTTAGCAATGTTTTTCGTATTTCCCAAAACACAACTATTTAACTCGCTTTCGTATCTATTTCTGCTCTTTCAGCTCCCATCTTATCCCCCTGTTTATCGGTATCCCGGCTGAAACAATTTTCCCGTTTCACCGCTTCACCTTTGCATCCCGCGACATGCCGTAATATCCCGGCATCGGTCGGTAGATGGGTTGTGTACGCCTCCCGATGTTTATCAGTTTGCCTTCTTCCTGAAGCCGTTTCAAGTGTCCGTTGGCAGTGGTGCGGGCCATACCGCACAGATTCTGGAAATCGTAGCGAATCAGTATGTCGTGTTCGGCGAAGTACTCCTTCAGGCGCATGTCTATCTCCACTTCCGAGAGGCGTTGGGATTGACGGGTATATTTACTTCGGGTGACAGTGATGCCCGTCAGCGCACTCTTCAGGTTGACGTCAGGACGGAAACTGATGCTTTTCAGCCGCAATTTCAGATGCTTGTTCGGCGTGCTGCGCGTCACTTTCTGCGTAGCTTCCAGCGTGGGGGCAAAATATCCTAAACCCTCGATGTGCACCTCACGGCCTTCGCGCAATTCCTCGCCGCAAATCTGCGTCAGGCAATCTATCGCATTCATCACATCGCCTACCGTGAGCGAACTGCGTGCATGCACGCGGGCATAGAGTTGCTTCATACTGACTTTTCCGTTTAGCAACGGACGGGGATGCAGTCCTCTTTCTTCCGGATCACCCTCAGCATTGGGGTTCTCGTACCAATCATATACTATTGCCATAAACCTTGTTCTTTTCTGCGTTTAATATCCTTGCTTTATTGTACTAAAGATGCTTGTTTATAAATGAACCACTCCAGTCGGTTGAATAAACGACTGGAGTCATTTAATCAAACGACTTCGGTTGTTTGCCCGACCGACTAAAGTCGGTCATTTATAAAGCAACATACAAAGATACATAAAAAAGGGAGTTATGCGCATAAAAGTCCTCTCTTTTTCAGAGTACTTTTACGCCGAAAGCAAGATGCCACTGCTGAAGAACCTGATGCAGATGTCTACTCTCAACATCCGCAAGGCCTATCAACAGACTTTCCGGCAACAACCCCGTGTCGCCTCGTTCATCGGTACGAGCAATCGTTTCGACCTGACCGCCGCCGACATTTTCAGCGAACTGCAAACGGGTAACCCTGCTGCTATGCGTGGCAGCAACCCTATGCGCTTCGGGCAAGTGCTGCTGCGGGCAGGATTGAAAAGGAGGCATACGGAATACGGCAATGTGTATGAGGTGGTGAGAAGACAATAAATTTCAGCCGGAAAGCCGATGAACAGGGAGATTTGGGAAGGCTGAAGGAACTGTAAGAGGGAAAGGAGGTGGTGGGAAGGAGGTATATGAGTATGCGTGTATGCATAAATGTTATTATTGTTTCCATAAGTATTGGATATATAACGTTATTGGCACTAAAAAAATAGGCTTGCTTATTTTGTATTGCTTTCGGTTTGCATTATCTTTGCGCCTGATTAATAAACCCTTTGACATTGTTAATAGATGAAGGCAATTCACTTTGTATTTTGTCTTTTTGCGGTACTTATGCTGACGACCACCAGTGGTCATGCTGCCGCGGCTAATGAGGATTTCCAGGCATTCCTCAAGAAATTCACTTCCAGTGCCTCCTTTCAGTATTCCCGTATTCATTTTCCGTTGAAAACTCCCATCGCCCTGTTAGAGGAAGATGGCGAGACGGAGAAGACTTTTCCGTTTACCCGCGATAAGTGGGCTTTGCTGGGCGAAGACGTGTTTAAGGAAGAGCGTATCACGGACGAAGAGGGGGGCGTTTATGTTTCCCGCTTCACGGTGAACGATCCCAAGCACAAAGAATTTGAAGCCGGGTATGATGAATCGGAAGCCTCCCTTCGTGTGGTGTTCGAACTGATTGACGGGAAGTGGTACGTCACCGATTGCTATACGGATTGGTATAACTTCGACCTTCCTATCAGTGAACTGCCGGAAACTATCAGCACGATAGCGGAAGAGAATAAGGCGTTTGAGGAGATGCATCCTTAATCAGCTACGGAGAAGACGTTTTTCCACCATCCGGTTACTATACTACACCTTTTTTGTACGATTTATGTGTCTTTTTCTCTTAAAAGTGCCGTTTCTTTGCAGTATGGAAATATTGTAAACGAAACTAATACCGGAAATGACACATTCATCTTTCATACAAATTCTGTGGAAATTCCTTTTCCTTTTCTTTCCCTGTACCCTGCTGGCGCAGGAGCGTGTATCATTGGGCCATTGGGTGGCCGAAGACCAGTCGGGACTGATGGATTTCACCATTCGTGAAGATACTTTGGAACTCATCGTCCCCGAAGGACTTACCTTATGGTATAAAGACCGCCTGACTGGCGATTACGAAATCAGTTATCACATCTGCACCGTAATGAACGGCGGCAAGCATGACCGCCTCAGCGATATGAACTGCTTTTGGGCGGCAAACGACCCGAAACATCCCGGCAAACTCTTTGCCCGTGCCACCTGGCGCAACGGAATCTTCCGCAATTACAATACCCTGAACCTCTTTTATGTAGGTTATGGAGGCAATGATAATACCACCACCCGTTTCCGCCGCTACTACGGAGAGTTTTATGAAGTGGATGAGGCACGCATCAAACCTCTGATTAAAGAATATACCGAACCGGCTCATCTGCTGAAACCTAACCAATGGTATCATATCCAAATCCGTGTTCAGAACAACTGTACCACCTTCAGTGTGGATGGTGAAGAACTCTTTCGCCTGCCCATTGAACCCGGCGACGGCGACGGGCATTTCGGCCTTCGCCTTCTGCAAAACCATGTCCGTTTCACGGGCTTCCGCGTCAAAGGCTTACATTCAACCCATTAATACTTATACCATGATGACGAAACTTAATTTGATGAAACCTATCCTTACCGCTGTATGTGCCTTGCTGTTCTCTTTCAGCCTGTCGGCACAAGTCGTGAAGAACGAACGGCTACTCTCTTTTGAAGGACCGGAGCTGCCTGCCGGACTGAACGCAACGAAAGCCACCCTCGGCATCAGCGACCAACATTATAAAGACGGCACACACAGTCTGCGCTGGACCTTTGAACCCGGTTCTGTGCTCACCCTTCAGCGTGACCTGCAATTTGAACAGAAAGACCCTACCGGAAAAGACACTTACCTTTCCGCTTTCATCGTATGGGTATATAATGCACAGGCGCAGGATACCACCATCGAATTTGAGTTTCTGAAAGACGGCAGGAAATGTACTTCTTTTCCTTTCGGCATCAACTTTACCGGTTGGCGTGCCGCCTGGGTGTGCTACGAGCGCGATATGCAAGGTACTCCCGAAACCGGAATGAACGAACTGCGCATCGTGGCTCCTGATGTGAAAGGCGAATTGTTCATCGACCACCTGATAACCGCCAGCAAAGTGGATGCCCGCCAGCAAACGGCTGATGTGCAAGTACCTTTCGTCAATAAAGGAACCACTAATCACTGGCTTGTGATTTATGAACATTCTTTGTGGAAACCGGAAATCGCCCTGACTCCGGTTACTGAAAAGAATAGGGAAGACATGCAACTGATGGAAAAGCGTTTCCGTGATATGCTCTATACTCCATCCAAACTTTCGGAAAAGGAACTGGAAACCATCCGTAAGAAGTATGACTTCTATGGAATAACCTATAAGGATGGTGTCGTAAGCGGACTGCCCATCTTCATGGTGCGCCAAGCGGAAGCTTATGAACGTATGTATCCGAACTGGGATAAAGGCATGTTCACCAAGCTGGGCATGGAGATGAACGAATACTTCAACCTGATGCGCCGGATAGCTTATGCCTATAATAATGCTTCGGATGCAACGGTGAAGGACGAACTGAAACAGAAGTTTATGGCTATGTACGACCACATTACCGACCAGGGTGTGGCATACGGTAGTTGCTGGGGAAATATCCATCATTACGGATACAGCATGCGCGGCCTCTATGTGGCGTATTTCCTGATGAAAGACGTTCTGCGCGAAATGGGCAAACTGGATGAGGCTGAGAGAACGTTGCGTTGGTATGCCATTACCAATGAAGTTTATCCCAAACCTACGGTCGACGGCATCGACATAGACTCGTTCAATACACAGACACAAGGCCGTATGGCAAGCATCCTGATTATGGAAGATACTCCCGAAAAGCTGCAATACCTCCGTTCCTTCTCCCGTTGGATAGACTATGGTTGTCGTCCGGCATTGGGGCTGGCAGGTTCTTTCAAGAAAGACGGAGCTTGTTTTCACCACCGTAATAACTATCCGGCTTATGCAGTGGGTGGTCTGGATGGTGCTACGAACATGATTTACCTGTTGAGTGGAACAGAATTTAAAGTTTCCGAACTGGCGCACGAGACGGTGAAGAAGGTATTGCTTACCATGCGCTTCTACTGCAACTTCAAGCAATGGTCCCTTTCTATGTCGGGACGCCATCCTAATGGGAAAGGACAATTGATTCCTGTGCAATATGCTACTCTGGCATTGGCGGGCACCCCTGATGGTACCCAGAAGTATGACCCGGAACTGGCTTCAGCTTATCTGCGCCTTGTTTCACGTACGGAAGTTCCCGATAAGAATGCTCCGGATTATCTGCCGAAGTCGTCTACTGCCCGTGAACAGGAATTGAAGAAACTGTTCGAAGCGCAAGGCTTCCGTCCCGAACCCGACCCACAGGGTAATCTGGCTTTAGGATATGGTTGCGTCTCAGTGCAGCGCCGTGATAATTGGGCGGCTGTGGTGCGTGGACATTCCCGTTACCTCTGGGCAGCGGAACATTACCTGGATGCCAACTTCTACGGTCGTTATCTGGCTCACGGAAGTATGCAGATATTAACCGGAAAACCCGATGAAATGGTGACTTTTGCAACCAGCGGCTGGCAGGAAGCCGGCTTCGACTGGAACCGTTTTCCCGGCACGACAACCATTCATTTGCCTTACGACCAGCTCCGCGCAAAAGTGATGAACGTGGATACTTTCTCCGGAATGGAGGAGATGCTCTATTCTGATGAAGCATTTGCCGGAGGCTTGTCGCAGGCACGGCTGAACGGTAACTTCGGGATGAAACTGCACGAACATGATAAGTACAACGGCTCGCATCGCGCCCGTAAGTCCTATCATTTCTTCAACGGAACGATTGTCTGTCTGGGTACGGACATTGAGAATACGAACGAGGAATTCCCCACAGAGACTACCGTTTTCCAATTGGCTGCTGTCACTCCCGAAATGCATAAGTACTGGGAGGCTTATAAGAGCGACGGTCAGACGTATATAGACCCTAACGGTGTAGGCTATTATCTCTCGAAAAGTTCGATGAAAGCGGCGAAATATGAGAAAAACTTCCCGCAGGTTTCCGTAGGAGAACGTAATCCGAAGCCTACTTCCGGCGACTGGGTTTCGTTGGTGCTGGAACATGGCAAGGCTCCGAAAGGTGCTTCTTATGAATACGCAGTTCTGCCTCGCACGGATGAGGCTGCTCTGAAAGCATTTGCCCGGAAACCTGCTTATAAAGTCTTGCAGCAAGATAGCAATGCCCATATAGTCCGTTCCCTGACGGATAACCTTACGTCTTATGTGCTTTTTGAAACTCCGCAAGTGTTGCCGAAAGAAGGTTTATTGCAGAAAGCCGATACTTCTTGTCTCGTCATGATACGCGAGGATAAAGGTAAGCTCCTGCTGACTGTTTCCCAACCGGACCTGGCTCTTTATCGTGGTCCGAGTGATGAAGCTTTTGATAAAGACGGCAAGCGCAAGGAGCGTAGCATCTATTCCCGACCCTGGATTGACAATGACAGTGGTGAGATACCTGTAACGGTTACGTTGAGAGGCGAGTGGAAGGTTGCCGAGACCCCTTATTGCAAGGTTGTCTCTAAAGATAAACATCAGACGGTTCTGCGCTTTGCGTGCAAGGATGCTGCCAGTTTTGATGTGGAGTTGAAGAAATAATTCTGTATCCCTTGTTCAGTTTGGCATCTCCCTATTGAAACCAATAGTTTTAATAGGGAGATGTTGTTTTAATGTGGGTTTGATAAACGGAGTTACTTTAGTAAGTTGTTTACCGCAGTCTGATAAGTTTCCAGCTTATTGGCTTTATGGATAGCTTTCTTGGCTTTCCGGTCGCCATCCGGCATCATGTATTCCCAGAAGCTTTTCATCTTCATGAGTAACTGCCTGTCTCCCCCCTCCAGAAGATTGCCGTATTGCGCAAATATATCTGCATGGAATAATCTGAGCTTCTCCTGCATTTCTTTATCGGAAAGCGGATGCCCTTGTTGGTATTCCAGTGCCAGTGCCGGGTTGGCAAGCAGTCCGCGTCCTATCATAATCCCTGCCAAGCGTGGGAAACGTCCGGCAATGGTATGTATATCTTCCTTCGTAAGCAAATCTCCGTTATAAATCAGCGGGTGGCGACATTCGTTATAGAAAGCTTCGAAACCTTCCAGATTGACTTCTCCTTTGTATTGTTGCTTTCCCAGTCGTGGGTGCATAATGATATGTGTCAGGGGAAGTTCGTTCAGCAAGGGGAGCAAAGCCAGACATTCTTCCGGATTCTCCCAACCCAACCGCATCTTTATGGAGAACTGAATATCGGGATGTTTCTCTATGGCAGTAGTCAGCAAGTTGTGCACTTCCTCGGGATAGGGCAACATTCCCGAACCATTGTGCCGTTTGGCAAGAATGGGGAATGGACAACCCAGGTTGATGTCCATATTCCTATATCCTTTTTCGATGAATAGGGCAATTATCTGCTCCATTTTGTCCACATCCGGTGCTATGAGCTGGGGAATGAGGTTCACTCCCCGGTTGTTATCAGGAGTAATTTCCCGCATATCTTTTCGCCGGATTTCTCCGCGTTCCACACGTACGAAAGGACTGTAATAACTCTCTACACCGCCGAAAATACGGGCGTGCGCTTGTCGGTAGATGGCCTCGGTGTAACCTTGCAACGGGGCGAAATGGATGGGAAGAATGTTCTGCATATCAATTGTTTGTTCAATTCTCTGCAAAGGTAGCTATTTTAGTGGAATAACCATGTTCCAGGAACGCGTACCATTCTCAAATTCGCCGGGTCCGTCCATGGTTGCAAAGAATATGAATGCAGGTTTGTCGTCTTCAAAGAAGATGAAAGGACGTTCCAGTTGGCCTTGTCTGGCAATGGTGCCGTCTTCCCATTCCACGGTTTTTGAATATGCTTTCGGGTCTTTGTCCACTGTCCAGTTGATGCCATCCCGGGAGTGCGCCATCACGCCGCCACCTCTCTCGCCGGTGTACTTGGCAACGTGGTCTTTGAAGATGACGTGGTATCCTTCTTTATCTTTCCAGAGGAAAGGGTCTTCAGCTTCGCCTTGTCCGTCTACCTGGAAGATGGGTTGTTCGTTGTTCAGAACTGTGTACGGTCCTTCGATGGAAGGGGCATAGGCAATGCCTAATGCCATATTCGAATACTTCTCATTGCCCAGATACTTGCGTCCTTTGAATATCATCAGGACGGAACCGTCTTCTTGCACTATGGGGGAAGGATTGGAGGTCAGGAAGCTGAAAAAGGTATTGGGCTTTGTCTTTAGAATGGGTTCGTCCAATCGTTTCCAGGGACCATAAGGTGAATCGGCCACAGCCAGACCTATACGCTTGTTGGAGCGCGCCACAGTACACCAGGGGCTGTCGAGTGTCAGTTGCTCGTAAGTAGGGTCGGTGAAAGGGTGGGTGGAGCCCATATATATAAGATAATACTTATGCTTGTACTTCAATATGCGCGGATTGTGTGTGGAGCGTCCGTCCCAGTATTGCGCACCCCGTGCGGACAGGGCGACTTCACTGAACCGGTAAGGTCCCTGTGGCACGTCCGATACGGCATGGACGATTTCCGAAGCCACCATCCAACCCGGATGGAAGGGGAGTGACTTCGGAAAGCGGGATACGAACATATGATATTTGCCATCCTCTCCTTTTACCACGGAACTGCCCCAACTCCAGTAACCTTCACTCTCGAATGCCGGGGTATTTATTGCTTTGCCCAATTGGTGAAACAGGCGGTTTTGTGATTGCTGCTTTAGTTCTATCAGGTTTTCAATCTTCTGGGCACGAAGCATGCCGAGGGCGGAAAGACTTAACAGTAGTAAGAGGAAATAATGCTTTTTCATGGGTGTTTGGGATTTAATGTTATTTTCCTGATTCTGTTGTTTCTTTGGTTAAACTGAACTCTATCGGTTGCCCGTGTTGACAAAGAACAATGATATCGGTATTTGTTCCGTTTTGTATCAGCTTTACCTGTGGATGAGATGTTCCTAACTCCCATTTCCCTTTCAGCTCAAGTCTTTTTTCAAGAATGCGACTGGGCTGTTTGGTGGTATATGCTTTTTCCTCAATGTTCAGGTTGGGGTCGCATACACTCATAATGACTTTCTCTTTATCACTTCTACGCATAATCATTGTTTCTGCTGGGATGAGGCGGAATACATCATCCTGTTGAGATTGGTAGGTTTCAAAAATAGCATAAGCAGTGATTCCTGTCAGGAGATCGTGAACGATATGGGCACTGTCGTTGCGTTGCACTACTTCATAGGTTTGCAAGGCGTCATGTTCTTTCAGTTCCTGATTGGTTGGTTGTATCCATACCAGATATTCGTACGTTCCGTTTTGTGGAGCTTTGCCATGTTCTATCCAGGCAGAGGCAAATGTTCCCTGTGTGGCGGCACGTGTCTTCTCATGAAGAGAACTCTGTTGAACAATCTGTACCTGTACGTCACCTTCTTTTACGAAATAGTAGTTATTGTAACCATCTCTGATAGAAATTAACTTTTGCGTTTCTGCAGAAAGTTTCTTTTGGTATCCGACTTCCTTTTCTTCCTCTCCATTGACGCAGATGGAACTTTCTCCTTGTTGAAATGTGCTTTGGAACAGCGTTGTTTCAGTAGGGTAGTTACTATTGCTGTTGTGGATGCCTGTACCCAGGCATATCATTCGGTTATCAAAACAGAATACTGACTTGCGGGCGATGAAGTCCGGAGTGAAGTTCTTCAGTTCGCGTTCCATCAGTTTCATGGCAAACATACCGTTCTTTCCTTCCAGGGAACTGCTGCCGGAGAAATTCTCTTTAGAATGTGCCATAGTGGTACCCGGTAGCGGACTGTCCAGCAACTCAAAGGGCAGGTGGATGGTAGTGGTGCCTGGCAGACGGTTCCAATCCCAACCATTTTCGTCGTAGCCGCTGGCAAGACGGGACGGGTAGCCCATGATCTGTACAGAACCATAGCTTTGATAACGTCCGTAGCGATTGTCTTTCCTGTAAATTTCAGATCCCCATATGTCAGTGGTATATCCTTTCAGGGTAACCATCCAGTCGCTTCTTCGGAAAATTCCCGCAGAGCCGTAGTTGTAAACGAAGAAACCTTGCGGAGCAGGGGCGGGGGTGATGCCTTGTTCCCTGAAGTAAAGGGCTTCGGGCGTGTCTTCCTGGCAAAGTCTCAGATAATCTGCCGCCAGATGGTGGTCAAAGGTGTTACCTTCTCCTGATAAATCTCCCGATAAAGCAAGATAGGCAAAAGCCGCCACATCATCCGCTTTCATCGAACCGCCGAAAGGATGGCGCCCACTGATGCCGGTTCCCCATTCATATTTATTTGAATAGTTGCGCATGGCGATGAAGGCTGATTTTAATACCTGGCGGGCTTCTTTCGTAGGCTCATAAGCGGTTTGATTGGTCAGAGAAATGAATTGTCCTACCATGGCAAGTACTCCTGTGGTATATGCCGGATAGAAGCCACCGTGATGAAAAGTTGTCCCATCCACTTTAATACCCCCAATAGTGCCGGGAGTATATTGAAGTGAGGAAGACACCCAGCGGGAAAGTCCTTTTAATGCCCGCGCCCGTTCCCGCTCATCAGTGAATAACAGGGCGGATACGGTCTTTGCCATCAGAAGGGTGTGCCAACTATCCAATAATTCATCCCTGCCGTATTGATAGGGCTTACGGGTTTCTTGTAGAGCGGACCAGAAAATGAGGGTAGATAAAATATTATCACGGTTGGGAGCTTTCCAAATGGCATCGCGCATGAGCCATGCAGTAGTGTAGATTTTCCGTACCTGATAGCCGTAATGATGATTGGTACCCATTCCACTGCCATAGGCGAAGCCTTGATTGATGGCAAAGTCCCATACAGTGAAGTAATTTTGCAGAGAAGCTTCGGAATGATTGTAATAGGCGTCGTAGGCAAATCCGGAGAGCATTGTTTCCAAGTCATTCCAAGATATTTCTCCTTTGGAGCGATCCAGTTCGTCGGGGGTTAAGACTGGAGATCCGGTAAAGCCTGCACCGGAAGGCTGGATGTTAGTTTTCTGAAAGACGCCGTAAGCCTTATTAATTGCTTCTTTGGGAGCTTTCTGAATGTCGAGGGCAGTTGTCAATCGTTGTTCCACGCTATACAGTTCGTCTTTTTCAGCCTGACTGAGAACAGTAGGCAGGGGAAGATCGTATTCATATTGTTCCCATTGCCAGACGCGACACCAATGCCATAGGTCGCGATAAGAAAGGGAGTTGTTGTAGGGCATTTGCAAATCGGGGGTGGTGCGGTCGTTCATCTTCTTTACGGGAAAGGTCAGGCGATCCAGAAAGATACTTCCTTTTCGTTCGGGAGCTACTAAACGGTAACTTGCTATTTCTCTATCTTGTTTATCTCCTTTCATGTGTTGGAAACCAATCCAGCAGGCACGCCATCCGGCTGCAGCCAACCGGAAGCTGAACCAGTAGGATACGTGTCCTTGCGGGGAAAGAAACTCAAAGCGGATGGAATCTTGCTGGGGAGTTTCGTTGTAAATCCACAGGGTAATCCCATATGTATTCTCCATTTCTTTATTGAGGACAAGAGGGTGTTCCAAGGAGACATTAAGCATAGAACCGGAACGGAAATTCCATTCCAGACATTGTTTGCCTTCTTTATAATACTGGGTGGACAAGGAAATCTTTCCCTTATTGGTAGTTCTGAACTGTTCAGGAATTCCTGTCTCGAAACCAATGAATTGGGCGAGGGAAACTTGGCTGCATAGCAACGCAAGAATGAATAGCAAGTGTTTTCTGGTCATAAGATATATTATTTTTGAGGTTTTATAAAAAGAGGAGAGGAACCTCACGGTCACTCTCCCCCACACATATCAAATTGATTAAGGTCTATTTGATTTCATTTTAAGGTTAGAAGCTCTGTGCAACTAAATGATTATTTCCAATACTTGTTTTGTTCCAATTTGGTATTCACACCCAGTTCCTTGGTGGGGATAGGAAGGAATTGGTTCTTTTCTGTTGTATTACTAACGTATTGTGCAGCTCCCTTGGCATTATTGATAGTAGACCAGCGTGCATCGTTAACTGCTGCTCCCAAGTCTTCTTTGATTGCTTTATAATAGATACCCCAACGAACCAGATCGTACTTACGGAGAGACTCGAAGCAGAGTTCACGACCACGTTCGTCGCGTACCAGTTTCTGGAAGTCAGCATATGACAAATCTTTTACTTCGTCGATACCTGCACGGCTGCGTACCTCGTTGATGCAGGTATAGGCCAATGCTGTGGGACCTTGGTTGGCTTCATTTTCGGCTTCAGCCAGCATGAGCAATACATCGGCATAGCGCAGCAGGCAGTAGTTTTCCTGAGTGTAGTTTTTATGTTTAGGACTGCTGCTTTCCCATTGACGACGATATTTTCCACAACGACGGTCTACAATCTGATTGTCTTTCCAAGCAACTTCTACGTCTTTGTTGTTGAGTTTGTAAGGAGCCATGGCAAGGTCACGACGAGCATCTTTAGCATCATACAAATCCCACAGAATCAAACTGCCGGCATAGAATGCATAAGTATAACCGGCGCCTGTACCGGCTGAGTTTTCCTGAAGATTACCGATTACGTTACCGATGCGGCTTTCAGTGTAGCTACCATCATCACGTGTACCAACGAATTCTACTTCCCACATACTTTCATTGTATGTAGTTTCATACTGGTCAGAAGCTAAGGCTTTCCACATGGCATATACATCAGGATTCAACTTATGCTTCTTAGAGTCGTACACGGCTTTGGCATACTTGGCAGCCTTTTCATAAAATGGCTTTCCACCTTTTGAAGGTTCACCTGCACGCCACAGACATACGCGGGCAAGGATACCTTCTACTACAGTTTTCTTTACGTGGGAAGGAGACAAATCATAACTGCTGTTATCTACCATATCGAGGCAGTCTTCCATTTCCTGAATAATCCAGTCGAGTGCTTCGCTATGGGGAGTAGCTTCTAAACTGCTGACAGTAATGTCCTTTACTGTTTCTTTACGGATGGGCACTTCATACCAACCTTGCACCAATAAGAAGTGGTAATAAGCACGCAGGAATTTGGCTTCTCCTTTAATGCGTGTTTTTACTTTATCATCAGAGATGCTGGCTCCGTCGATATTGTCGAGCAATACATTGGCATTGTTGATACCAGAGTAAAGAGCTTCCCATGTGTACCACAAATCGGTATTGCCTGTATTGTGTGAATTGGCAACTACTGCGTTGGTCTGGTTCGCACGGAAGTAATAGCTCAAATCGTCAACATTAGACAGCATGCAGGAGTAACGGTTTCCATATACATGTTCTCTTGCCATAGTCCAGTATATGCCGGCCAATGCCATCGTACAATCAGCTTCATTCTTATAGAATGTTTCGGGCGCTACAAAATCATAAGGCTTAGTGTCGAGCATGTCACAACCCGCCATAGAAGCAACTATTACCAGGATGCAGGTCTTTTTGAATATATTCTTGATACTTTTCATATTAGTTTCTTGATTTTAGGTGATTAGAAGGTTATATTAATACCGAGTGAAGCGTTGAATGAACGCGGATAAGCGGACCAGTCGAAACCGGGAGTCAGTACACTGTTACGTGTAGAAACTTCAGGGTCGGAACCGGAATAACCTGTAATGGTAGCTATATTCTCTGCCGAAACAAAGAGTCTGGCTGCGCTGATACCTAAAGAACGCAATGTGTTGGGTGTAAAGTTATAACCCAGTGAGATGGTCTTTAATTTCAGGAATGAACCGTCTTCCACATACAGAGAACTGTAATATTCTGCACCGATAGCTCTTGCACGCGGCATGTTGCTGGTTGGATTTTCAGCACTCCAGCGATTTGTATAGGAAGCAAACATATTCGTATTCTTTTTAGCTTGAGGATTTTCAAACACCATGCGGTTAGCATTTAAGATATCGTTGCCGTAGCTCCATTGCAGGAAGATGTTAAGATCCCAGTTTTTGTAAATGAAGTTATTGCTGAAACCACCCGTATGTTTGGGCTGTCCATTACCGATAATAGTACGGTCGGCATCAGTAATCATATTACCTTCTTTGTCACTCAGCTTCTTGTATTTCGGGTCACCCGGTTGTGCTGCGTCCGAGATACGAACTACATCATCTTTCAATGTGTAGATAGTTTTTCCGTTTGCATCTACTGAGGTGTTGAAGTCTTCATATTTGTAAGTGCCGTCATAGATGAAACCATACATACTTCCGGCTGCATCACCTTTCTTGCTGATGTAAGCAGGCATTGTTTTGTATTTATTATCCCAGTTGACGAAACTAATCATATCATCCTGTCCGTAATTGAGCTCTATAATCTTATTACTGTTGAAAGCAATGTTGAAGTTAGAAGTCCAAGTGAAGTTCTTCTCTTTGATATTGATGGTTTCCAAAGTGAGTTCGAAACCTTTATTGCGCAGTTTACCAACATTCAATGTAGCACTGGAGTAACCGGAACTTGCAGGCACGTCTGCACCCAACAACAGGTCTTTGGTGGTTTTGATATAGTAGTCCATCGTAACGTTGATACGTCCGTCAAAGAAGCCTAAATCCAAACCTAAGTCATATTGTTCAGTAGTTTCCCATTTCAGTTTTTCGTTAGCCATAGAACCTAATACATAACCGGGATAGAAAGAACTGTCCCAGGGGTATTTATATACATTAGAGCTGGTTACCAATTGTGCCATGTAGTCGAAGTCGCCAATACGGTTGTTACCAGTGAGACCCCAGCTTACGCGTAATTTACCGTTAGATAACCAAGGAAGTGGGTTGGATACGAACTTCTCACGTCCGAATGCCCAAGCCAGTGAAGCTGACGGGAAATAACCCCAACGGTTGTCTGGAGAGAATTTTGAAGAACCGTCAGTACGCATAGATGCTGTAACATAGTACTTGGATGCATAGTTATAGTTGATACGTCCCAAGTAAGATATCATGGCGTTTTCTCCTTGTGATGCTGTAACAACCGGTGTTGCAGAACCTTTACCGATACCGGACATACCGAAAGCCTCGTTTGTAATTTGCTCCTGAGTGATGCTGCTCAGATAGCTGGTGTATTTCTGGAAAGTAGCACCGACCAAAGCGTTCAGGTTATGATCGTTCTTTGCATAAACGTATGACAATGTATTTTCATTCAGGTAGTTTCTTGTTTCCTGTTGTCTCAGGAATGCGTTGATACCCTTGCTTCGAGTATTAGACGGATGCGTATTACCGGTACTGGTTTGGCTTCCGTTGAATTCTTCTCTTTTGATGTCACGACCGGTATACCCGGCAGTAGTTTTGAACTTCAGGTTCTTGATGATTTCCCATTCTACACCTAAGTTAGCTTGCAGATGGTTGGTTGTGGTACGACGGAACTCATTCTTTGCAGAAAGTACCGGGTTGAAGCGATAGTCATTACTCATGTCTACATCACTATCGTACAGTTCTGCCAGAAGGTCGGAACCGGAAGGTGAAACCGGACGATAACCCCATACGCTATACATCAGTGAGTTGGATACTGTTGTTTCTGCTGTGGAGGGATTTGGACCATTCTGCACGTTGCTTGCAAAGTTTGCATTTGCATTAATCTTTATGCTCTTATTGATTTTCTGGTTGAAGTTGAAACGACCTTGATAACGAGAGAGGTCAGAGTTGATGATAACACCTTGCTGGTTGCTATAAGAGAGTGATGCAGAGTAGTCCATTTTGTCGCTGCCACCGGTTAAGCCTACATAGTGGTTGTGGCTGATAGCTGTGCGATAGACTTCGTCCTGCCAGTCATAGCTCTTGAAGTTTTTATAATCATCGAGGGTTATGCCATCTTTCAGATAGTAATAAGCAAACTCATCCACTTTTTCTCCATCTACATCTTTTGTGTTTCCTTCCATGATTTCTTTTTGCAGGCTGACAAAGTCGTAGCCATTCATCATATCCATTGTGTTCTTAACCTTGCTTACGCTGACACTACCATTATAAGAAAGAGTGGCTTTTCCAGCTTTACCTTTCTTGGTTGTGATGATAACAACACCATTGGCACCACGCGAACCATAGATTGCAGTTGCAGAGGCATCCTTCAATACGTCGATAGATTCGATATCGTTCGGGTTGAGGGCACTCATACCGGAAGTTTCGCTGGGGAATCCGTCAATTACATACAGTGGGGCAGTACTCTGAGTCAGTGAGCCGGCACCACGGATTACGATATTGAAGTTATCACCCAAACCACCATCTGTAGAAGATACCTGTACACCGGCGATACGTCCGCCTAATGTCTCAGCTACGTTGTTGATGGGAGTTTTTGTCAGGTCACTCATGTTAGCCTTACCGATAGCTCCGGTCAAGTCGCGGCGTTTTACGTCACCATAACCAACGGCTACAACAACTACTTCGTCCAGCGCTTGTGCGTCTTCTTGCAATGTAACATTGAATGTCTTTTGATTTCCGACTTTGATTTCTTGTGTTTTGTAACCTACAAAAGAGAATTGCAGTACATCAGAGGGTTTTACGTTGTCAATCTTGAAGCTACCGTCAAGCGTGGTGATGGTTCCGTTAGTAGTTCCTTTCACAACGACACTAACTCCGGGAAGCTCTCCCATTGTGTCGACAACTTTACCTGTAACTTGGCTGCCTGTCTGTGCTTGTACTCCTAATACACAGCAAAGAAAAGTTGCCAATAGAATTAAGGTTACTTTCTGTTTCATAAATATTAAATTAAATTAGTTATTAAAAAAGGTTCTTCTTTCTTTTTATAAGACACGAATCACAATGCAAATGTATGCGATTGGATAGGAGACAACTTTAGCTTTTAGTTCGCAAATAGTACGAATTTGTACATTCTTGATAAAGAGTCGCTCTTCTGTACGATTCTTTACCTTGTTTCCTGGTTCCTGCCTGCCTTCACCTGCTCCAGTAGTTCAGAAAGCTCTTTTACCGTCTCAGGATGTGCTGCCGCCACGTTGTTTCTCTCCGATGGATCTATGGAAATATTGTACAACTGAGGCTGTGGATTGTTTCCCAACTCCATCTTTGTCCAATGTTCAATGGCGGGCTTATCACTCGGTTCGATATACTTCCATGCACCTTGAATGATAGAGAGGGTATTGTTCAGATTTTGCTGTACTACGTAGTCACATCCGGTGGTGTCTTTACCCAAGAAAGTACCCAGTTGGTCGCGGCTGTCCGGAGCAACGGTTGCCGGGGTGAGGGGATGGTTCAGTAAAGCAGCAAGAGAACCATATACATCAATCATCGAGAACAGAGCCTGTTGCTTACAAGGCTGAATGCCCGCAGGCCAGCGTACAATGAACGGGATGCGTGTACCGGCTTCGTAGGCACTGTACTTTCCACCACGGTATTGCTTCATAGGTGTATGACCGTTCAGCAGTTCAAGGGCCTGGTCCTGATAACCGTCGTCAATCACGGGACCATTGTCGCTACAGAACACGAAGATGGTATTATCGGCAAGATGAAGGCTGTCCAGCGTGTTCATGATTTCGCCTACCGTCCAGTCCAGTTGCAAGATGACGTCGCCACGGGTGCCCATGCCACTCTTTCCGGCAAAACGGGCATGAGGGACGCGGGGAACGTGTACGTCTTGCGTACCCATATATAAGAAGAAAGGTTCATTCTTATGATTCACGATGAAGTCTTTGGCTTTGCCGGTGATGACGTCGGCGATGTCCTCGTCTACCCAAAGGGCAGATTTTCCACCAGTCATCCAGCCGATGCGGGGGATACCATTAATAATGGTGTTATTATGTCCCTGGCTCGGTTTCAGCTTTACAAGTTCCGGATTTTCCAGTCCGGTGGGCCAATCGCCCACTTTCTGGTGGTAGTCTACGGTAATGGGGTCGTTGGGGTCGAGACCTACGACGTGGCCGTTCTCAACGAATACGCAGGGCACACGGTCTACGGTAGCGGGGATGATGTATTCGTAATCGAACCCTATATCCTGGGTGTTCGGCTTGATGAGGTGATTGAAGTCCGTGCCGCCTTTGGGGCCAAGGCCCAGATGCCATTTACCTATGGCTCCGGTGGAATAACCCTCTGCTTTGAACATATCCGCCATGGTGACGCAGGTTGTGTCGATAATCAGTTCCGAATTGCCCGGAGCGATGCCGGTGTTTTCCTGTCGCCAAGGATACATACCCGTCAGCAGGCCGAAGCGGGAGGGGGTACTGGTGGAGGAGGTGGCATAGGCATTGGTGAATTGTACGCCTTGCCCGGCAAGGCGGTCGATGTTGGGGGTGCTGATTTTGGTGGCGCCGTAGCAGCTCAGGTCACCGATGCCAAGGTCATCGGCAATCAGGTATATAACGTTAGGTTTCTGACGGGAATTGTCAGCAGTTTCTTTTTTCGACGGATTTCCGCATCCTGCTATCAGGGCTGCGCCCGGAAGGAGGGTCCACAAAGAGGAGAATTGTTTCATAGTTCTTTGACTTTAGATTGTTATTTCTGAGGTCAAAGGTAGCGGGTTTCTCCGAATTATGTGTATAAAGGAGTACGAGGGAAGGACGAAAAAGTACAAAATACATATGGAGTACATACTTGATACTTTGCCAAGCTCTTGCCACCCCTTTGGCAAAGTCTTGCCACTTAACTGGCAAAGTTTTGCCAAAGGGGTGGCAAGAGTTTGCCAGTTAAGTGGCAAGAAACTTACTCTTCTTCCTCGTCGTCTTTCTCCTCCTTGTCCGCGTCTTCCCCCTTGCGGTAGGCAAGCGGACTTACGTGGTACACGTCTTTGAAACACTTCGAGAAGTAGCGCGACGAACTGAAACCTATCTTGTCTGATATTTCAGTGATGTTCAGTTCCGGATTGTTCCGCAGCATCAGGGCACCCTTCTTCAGGCGGATGGTCAGGATGAAATCGTTCGGCGTCTGCCCTGTGATGGCTTTCAGCTTGGTGAATAGGTTGGTGCGTGCCATAGCCATTTCGCGGGCGAAGACGTTGACGTTGAACTCCGTATCGTCCAGATGTTTCTCGATGATGGCGATGGCGCGGTCCAGAATGTCCTTGTCTATTGGGTTCGTTGCCAGCATCTGTGCATATGCCTGCGGTTGCTTACTGAACTTCTCTTGCAGGAGGATGCGCGAATTCACCAGGTTGTTGCAGCGTGAAATCAGTAGGTTGGTGTTGAACGGCTTGGTGATGTAATCGTCCGCACCGATGCGCAGCCCCTCGATGTTTTGTTCTACGGCGGTGCGTGCGGTGAGCAGCACTACCGGGATGTGGCAGGTGTTGAAGTCATTCTTTACCTGTTTGCAGAGTTCCGTACCGGACATCTTGGGCATTACTACGTCGCTTACCACGATGTTCGGCATCTCCTTCTGTATCAGTTCCAGACCTTCTTCACCGTCTGCGGCAGTCAGCACTTGGTAGAAGGGACGGAAGATGTTTGCCAGCATCTCGCGGATGGAGTCGTTGTCTTCCACGATGACCATCTTGACGTCCGGCATGCGTTTTATCGGGGCGTTCTCCTCCAATTCGGCTTTGAGGGAAGCGTCTGTTTCGGCTGTCTGAGGCTGCTCTATTTGCAGCACGGTGTCGGTTTTCTTGCTGATTTCTTCTACGGTGAATTGTGCATTTCCCAGATGCAGGCGGACGATGAAGCTGCTGCCTTTGCCCAGTTCGCTCTCTACCCGGATGGTGCCGTGATGCAGTTCTACGATACCCTTCGTCAGGGCCAGTCCAATGCCGGTGCCACCACTGCTGAGGCTGTTCATCTGCTCGGTCTGATAGAAACGGTCGAATATCTTGTCCACCTCATTGGCGTCGATGCCGCTGCCGGTATCGGTCACACGGATAACGGCTTCGTTCCCTTCCGTAGTGATGCTGAGGGTGATGGTATCTTCTGCCTGGGTGTGCTTGATGGCGTTGGAGAGGAGGTTGTTGATAACCTTCTGCATCTGTTTTTGGTCGTACCACACTTCGAGGCTGTCGGTGTCCTTCTCGAAGTTGAAGTTGATTTGCTTGCTGCTGGCGTACTCCATGAAAATCAGATAGTTCTCGTAGAGGAAGTGCACGATGTTGTGTGGACTGACTTTTACCTTCATGTGTCCCTGTTCCTGCTTGCGGAAGTCGAGGAGTTCGGTGATGAGTTCGCGTAGCTGGATGCTGTTCTGGTAGATACTCAATATCTTATTATAGATGGTAGGCGTGAAGTTCTGCAACTGCATCAGTGTCTCCACTTGCGACACGATGAGTGTGAGCGGAGTGCGGAACTCATGCGAGATGTTGGTGAAGAAGCGCAGTTTCGACTGGTTTAGTGCTTCCACATCTTGTATGTGTTTCTGCTCGTACTTCAACGACTCACGCAGTTTAATTCTCGATTTATACGTCCTGACCAGATACCACAGAAGGATGCCCGTCACTATCAGATAAATGAGATAGGCAAGTGTTGTTCTGTAATAAGGAGGCAGCACATGGATGGTCAGGTGTACCTGTGGACAGAGTGATTCTTCTTTGCCTTTGGGCTTTATAAGCAGATTATATGTTCCTGCATTCAGGTTGGTATAAGTAATCATGGGCTGGCCGCGCGTACTGTTCCAGTCGTCGGAGAAGCCCTCGAGCTTGTAGATGATTTCATCTTTGTTGGCTGCCACATAATTGGAAGTGGCGAACTCGATGCTGAACATGGTCTGGTTAGCATTCAAGGTAATCTCTTGTGTATGGCACAGGGATTGCGCTAAAATGCCCGTTTCATCGGCAACTTTCACTTCAGTGCCGTTCACGATGAGGCGGGAAAGGATGATTTTATAAGGCTTCGGGGTGAAGTTAAGTTCCAGTTCGTTGAACGAAAGCATACCTTGCGTGCCGCCAAGGAATATCTCGCCGTCGCGCGTTACGCAAAGGGCGTTCTCGTTGACGGCTGTCAGTGGGAAACCGTTTTCCACACTGTAGTTCTGGAATTTCTCAGTCTTTTGGTCAAAGATGGAAAAGCCTTGGTTGGTGGTAAGTATCAGTTTGCCGCTTACGGGCGACTCTTGTGTGTCGTAGATGCAATCGCTGACAAGCCCGTTCGAGTCTTTGTCGAAGTTCTCGAAGTCATTTGTTGTCGGGCGGTAGAGGTCGAGCCCACTGCCCGAGGTGGAGAACCACAGGCGGCCTTGGCTGTCTTGCATGATGTTGTTTACGTTGTTGTTGCTGAGGCTGTGCAGTTGAGTCAGGTTGTGGCGGTAGTTGGTCAGTTTGTTTGTATCGAAGCGGTAGGAGAAGACGCCTTCGCCTGTGGCGGCAATCCAAAGCGTACCATTGTTGTCCATCTCCAGATCGGCCACCATGGCTATCTTGCGTCCTTCTTTGGTATCTTTAAACAGTTGTCGGCATTTACCATCCCGGGGATTGAACAGACATACACCGTTCTGGGTGGCAATGATTAACTGGTCCTGATAGGGTGCTATGTCCCGGACAATGTTCGACGGGATAGTCTCCGGATTTCCTTCTTCCATGCGGTAATGAGTGAATATGCCTGTGCGGATATCCAGTTTGTTTAGTCCGCCGAGGTGGGTGCCTATCCAGATGATTTCCTTGTCGGAGTCATAATAGAGAGCCTTCACGTTGCTGTGGGAGATGCTGTTGTGTCCTTGTCCGGCGAGATACCACTTGAACTCGCGTGTGCGGCGATTGTAGAAGTTCAGTCCGCCGCCTTCCGTGCCAATCCACAGATTGCCGTTCTTATCCTCGATGGTTCGCCCTACGATAGGGTTGCTCAGACCTTCCTTCTCATGTCTGGAAACCTTATAGCTGGTGTAGATTTCATATTCGGGATTGAAGTAGTTGACGCCACCGAAGTAAGTACCCAGCCACAGCGTGCCTTGATTATCTTTCACGATGCACCAGATGGAGGAGTGGGTGAGTCCTTCGTTCTGTGTATCGTCTGCGGTGTGGTTCTGGAAGATGCCTGTCGATTTATTATAGCGGTTCAGACCGTTGAAAGTTCCTATCCATATGTTGCCGAGATTGTCCTCGCAACAGGCTCTCACGAAGTCGGAAGATATACTGTGCGGATTTGCCGGGTCGTTGCGCAGGTTCTCGATGCTTCCGTCCGTCTTCACCCGGAAGAGTCCTTTTTCCCAACTACCTATCCACAGTTCGCCTGCGCTGTCCTGGTAAATGCTGGTGATGTTTCCTTTATCAATGGGGTGCGTCAGTTGGTGCCCGTCCAGTTTCAGTCTGAACACTCCCTCGCTGGTGGTGCCTATCCACATCTCTCCTTTGTCCTCGAACATACAGGATATTTCGATGTTTTCTCCTGCCATCTGGTAGTAAAGGTCAAAGTTGTCGGTTTGTTCGTTGTAACGGTATATCTCGTTCTTTTTTCCGATGAAAAGGCCGTTTTTGTAGTATATGCTGTTGATGTTTCCTTGGAGCAGGGTGGTGAATCGTTGAGTGGTCAGGTCGAACTGGGCGACCCCTTCGGTGCAGAGCAGATAGATTTTTCCGTTCTGGTCTCCCGCCATGCGCAGCACGGTGTTGCAGAAAAGGCTGTAGGGATCGTTCTTGCTCAGCTTGTAGGTCTGTATATCGTTACCGTTGTAGCGGTTCAAACCTTCGCGCGTGCCAATCCACAAGATACCATTCTCATCAATGTACAGGCTGTTGACGCTGAATTGTGATAAACCGTCATCGGTGGTCAGATGATTGAAAGTGATATTCTGGCTGTGTAGGTTTGCCGCCACTGTGCTCACTATGACAAGTAACAGCGTTCTGATAAACTTTTGCACTTTTCCTCCGGTATTTTAAGGTTTCAAACACAAATATAAGGCATTTTGCTCAGAGGGATGAAGTTTCTGGCCCTGTTTTTATGGTTATGTCTGCCAAAATGTATATTTTTGGGGGTTTGCCGGACGAATTTAGACTTTTGCATTAATAAGGAAGGCGTATATTTGCATTGCAATTTTAAATCTATTATAAAATATCATGAATAACCTCCAATCTATTGTATCCCATTTCAATACGAAGGGTACAGTCAACGAAATCCAACCTTTGGGCAGCGGACTGATTAACGACACGTACAAAGTGACTACTCTCGAAGCAGATGCTCCCGACTATGTATTGCAACGTATCAATCATGCTATCTTTCAGAATGTGGAGATGTTACAGGCTAATATCGAAGCTGTTACCCGTCACATCCGCAAGAAACTTGTGGAGCAGGGTGCGGAAGATATTGACCGTAAAGTGCTTTCTTTCATTCCTGCCGATACGGGAAAAACATTCTGGTATGACGGTGAGAACTATTGGCGTATCATGACGTTCATCCCCAATGCCAAGACTTATGAGACGGTGGATGCCGAATATTCTTATTATGCCGGTGTAGCTTTCGGTAATTTCCAGGCAATGCTTGCGGACATACCTGATACGTTGGGTGAGACAATTCCCGATTTCCATAATATGGAGTTCCGGTTGAAACAACTCCGTGATGCGGTAGCGGCAGATGCCGTGGGCCGTGTAAAGGAAGTGCAGTATTATCTGGATGAGATAGAGAAACGTGCGGATGAGATGTGCAAGGGTGAGCGTTTATATCGTGAAGGCAAACTGCCTAAGCGTGTGTGCCACTGCGATACGAAGGTGAACAATATGATGTTCGACGAAGACGGCAAGGTGCTTTGTGTGATTGACCTCGATACTGTGATGCCTAACTTCATCTTCTCCGATTTCGGTGATTTCCTCCGTTCTGCTGCTAATACGGGAGCTGAAGATGATGAGAATCTGGATAATGTGAACTTCAATATGGAAATCTTCAAGGCGTTTGCAAAGGGTTATCTGGAATCGGCAAAGGTCTTCTTGCTTCCATTGGAGATTGAAAATCTTCCGTATGCTGCTGCATTGTTCCCCTATATGCAGTGCGTCCGTTTCCTGACGGATTATATTAATGGTGATACTTATTATAAAACTAAATATCCGGAGCATAACCTTGTACGTACGAAAGCGCAGTTTAAACTGCTGAAAAGTGCGGAGGAACATATGCCGGAGATGCAAGAGTTTATCAAGGCTTCATTGGGATGAGCGGTTGTGGTTCAAAATTGATAAGAAAGGAGTAAAGTTACGAGCTACAGGCTACAAGCTACAAGTGGCTGCGCTATGTTCCGAAAGGCACTTGTAGCTTGTAGCCCGTAGCTCGTAACTGATTCAAAACCGCTCAGAAAAGAAGAAAATCAGTAATAAAGTAATTATGAATAAAAGAACCTTTGCAGCCCCTTTGTGGAAATTTGCAGCCCTGTTGATAGCCCTGCTTTGTATTTCCCCTTTGTCTGCAACTAACCCCCAAAAGAAAGAAATGAAAGAGTTGAATGTAAAGAAAGTAAGTCTGGCAAATGTTTCGGTAGAGAATGTTCCTGCCTTGCTCGACGAAGAAAAGGTACCTTTTCAGCCAATCAACACTGTGAATTGGAAAGCATTCCCTTATCAGCCGGAAGTGCAATTCCGTATTGCCCATACGGCTGATGCCATTCTGTTGCATTATAAAGTAAGAGAAGCCAGTGTGCGTGCCGTAGCTGCCGGAGATAACGGTGCTGTGTGGGAAGATGCTTGTGTAGAGTTCTTCTCCATCCCTGCCGGAGACGGAATTTACTATAATGTGGAATGTAACTGTGTCGGAACCCTCCTAATCGGTGCCGGTGCCGGACGTAATAACCGTGAGCATGCACCGCAGGAAGTGATGGACAAAGTGCAACGTTGGTCTTCCCTGGGTCGCAAAGCCTTTGAAGAACGTATAGGCGAGTGCAGTTGGGAACTTGCATTGGTCATTCCTTATTCCGCTTTCTTCAAACATCAGCTCACTAACCTCGATGGAAAGGCGGTTCGTGCCAATTTCTATAAATGCGGTGATAAGTTACAGACTCCCCATTTCCTTTCTTGGAATCCCATTGAACTGGAAAAGCCCGATTTCCATCGTCCTGAGTTCTTCGGAACACTGAATTTCGAATAACTACGTATCCGTTAAGAGGACTCTGACTATTTCCAGTCCTTCAAATTATAGCTTGCTTCTACCGCTCTTTCTATATCATCAGGAAGGGCGGGGAAGAAGTCTATCCCTGTAATCCGCTCCACTTCGTCCACAGTATTCACATAGGCATCCAGCGGATTATTTCCCTCATTATTCTTATAGATGAAACCGATAGCTTTCGGCTTTTTATGCAAAGAGAGTATCACCTTGAAAAAGGCATCGGGTACGGCAACCTTGTGCTCACCTATTGTTTGCGGTTTCCGGTTGTAGAAGATAGGTCCGGCTACGATGTACAGGCAACTGTCTTTTTTTACCCATTTGCGGCATTTCTGTTCCAGTTCGTTCCAGTCTCCACGGTTCAGGTTGTGGTGTTGCGGGCAAATATTGGTCATATAGAAACTCTCTATCATGGCCTGGCGACTCCATTTGTTGTCTCCTGCCGGGCAGAGGTGGCCGCGATCCCAGCCACTACCTTTATAGTCTTGTGTGGTGACGGCTTTCGTTTTAGGGAGGTCGGGGTCGGGGTGGAAGTTGTTGATGCGTTCGGTGTTATCCTTTAGACGCTCGGGGGTTAACTTCCAGGCCACCCAGTTCGCAATGCGAGTATTGGAATTGTAGGATACAAGGTATCCGGTGCGTTGCAAAAGGATTTCGGGGGTGCCGGGAGCAGTGGTTTGCTTGATGTAAGCCTCAGAATTATGGAGGGAGCTTTGGGCTACGGCTTCTATCGGTTTGCTATCGGTAGCCTTTTCTTTGGAATTAGTGGTCTGATAGGCGGTGATGATGCCACATACTATCAGGACTATCAGTAGTATCAGTTGGTTCTTACTATTCTTTTGTTTTTTCTTTCTTTTTCTCATAATCTGAAATGGATAAGGTGGCGCAAAGATAACAAAAAAGAAGGTGTATCAAAAACGCTGTGCTTTTGATACACCTTCCTGTTATGAGAAAGTATTTCTTTTATCTCACAATGCCTTTCGAATCCCGCACGAAGTTAATGATATTGTGTATCTCATCACTCATCGGCACCTGGTCTTCAATCTTCTGTAAAGCATCGTGTACACTGAAGTTACCTTGATAAATCAACCGGTAAGCATTTACGATATGGCGCAGAATACGGTCGGAAACCTGATGCTTGTGTTGTAACACGACAGCATTGATGCCATGATATTCTGCCGGGTTACCATTCATGATAACATACGGTGGAACATCTTTTGCTATGCGGCATCCTGACTGTATCAGTACCCAGCTTCCGATATTGCACTTCTGTTGCAGAATAACATTGCTGCTCAGAATAGTGTAGTCGTTTACGCGGCAATCACCGGCTAAGATAGTCTTGAGTCCTATTACACAATGATTACCGATTTGCACGTCGTGGCAGAGGTGTACACCGTCCATGAGGTAGTTCTCATTGCCGATGCGGGTAGCATCGCCTTCATGCGTGGCACGGCTTACGACTACATTCTCGCGAATATCGTTCTTGTCACCGATAATCAGCAGACTCTTCTCACCCGTATAGTGGAAATCCTGCGGGGTGGTACCGAGTACGGCGCCATGATGCACTTTGTTGCCTTGTCCCATACGAGTACCTTCGAGAATGCGTGCGCCGGACATGATTATGCAATCATCGCCAATCTCTACATCGCCTTCGATATATGCGAAAGGCTGAACTGTTACATTCTTGCCGAGCTTTGCGGCAGAATCTACAAATGCTAATGGACTGATCATAATAGTAGATGTTAAATATTAAATATTAAATATTAATTGTTGTGCCCAATGAATGTGCAGCCAATTAATATTTAATATCTAATAGTTGATAATTACTTCTCTCTTCCTCCCCCGAGTGCCTGGTACAGACTGATTACAGCCTGCATGCGGTCGAAGGTATCAGACACCTCGGAGATTTGTGCACTGAGGTAAGATTGCTCGGCAGACAGCACTTCGAGATACGTTGACGTGCCTAAGTTAAACAATTCTTTTGTATCTTCCGCAGCTTTGCGGGCAGAATTTACCTGAATATCACGAGAAACAGCCTTTTCTGTAGTCATCTGATATTGATACAAAGCATTGCTTACTTCATTTCCGGCATTCAGAAGAGCATTCTGGAACTGAATCTTCGATTGTTCTTCCTGTGCTTTAGCCTGTTTCAGGCGGGCGATATTGGCGCCGCGATAGAACAATGGCTGCGTCAGCGAACCTACTGCGGAAGCCAGCAACTTAGCGGGGTTTACAATAGCCGAACCGGCACTGTTGGTCCATCCGGCAGAACCGTTTATCGTAATCTGCGGATAGAAGGCTGCGCGTGCGCTGTTAGTATCGTAATAGCTTGCGGCAAGAGCCATTTCGGCTGCTTTCACGTCAGGACGGTTGGACAACAACTGTATGGGGACACCGGCGGAGAATTCTGTCGGTAATTGTTGTTCTTCCAGTACGCTGCGTTTGATGCTCTGTGCAGGTTGGTGCAGCATCAGGCACAAGGCGTTCTCTGTTTCACGGATGCTTTGGCGCATGTTGGGCAGGGATGCCAATACCTGTGCGTAAGCAGCACGGGTCTGTTCTACTCCGGCAGAAGTGGTGTTGTAGATACCTGCATCTTTCATGGCTTCTACGGTTTCCACATTCTTTTTCAGAATTTCGGCGGTCTCCTCAGTGATTTGCAACTGGCGGTCGAGCATCAGCAAAGTGTAGTACATGTTGGCTACATTGGCAATCACTTGTGTCTGCACGGCTTGTTCATAGAACTGCGTCTGTTTCAGTGATACCTTTGCCGCACGTTTCGGATTCAGTATCTGACCGAAAAGGTCGATTTGCCAGCTTGCCGTTACAGGGAGCGAATAAGTCTGCGTTGCTTTTCCCTTATCCCAACTGCTTACGGTTCCTTGCGGAGACAATGCCAGTGTGGGGGCATAAGCCAGGCGTGCAGACATGAGGGCAGCTTCGGCTTTTTTCACGTTCAGGGCAGCACTGCGCAGGTCGGGATTGTTGGCGAGTGCTTGTTCGATAAGTGCTTGCAACTGAGGGTCGGTAAAGACTTCCCTCCAGGGCAGATTGCCGAAGTTGGCAGTATCGGCGGCAAGTGTATCGTTCACGGCTGTCGTGTCGCGATACAGTCCGGCAGCCGTAATATCTTCGGGTCTGTCGTATGCTTTGTAGATATGGCAACTGCTCAGTAAAGCAGTTGCACACATCAAAGTTATTATTTGTTTCTTCATATTCATTTCTAAAGTATCTTCTACTTACTACTTTCTACTTACTACTTAGTATACTGTTCTATTTCCGGTTCTGCATCCGAGTTGTCCACATCGGCCCATTCCATCGGACTGAGCTTTTCTTGCAGATACTGGAATGCCACAAACAATGCGGGTACAACGAAAATCTGCAGTATCATACCGATTAACATACCGCCGATGGCTGAGGTACCCAATGTACGGTTACCGTTAGCTCCCGCACCGGAAGCCATCATCAACGGAATCAAACCGACAATCATAGCCAATGACGTCATCAGGATAGGACGTAGACGGGCGGCGGCACCCAGTACGGCTGCCCACGTGATACTCATACCCATCTTACGGCGGTCGAGGGCAAACTCAATAATCAGGATGGCGTTCTTCGCCAACAGACCCATCAACATAATCAATGCAATCTGCATATAAATGTCGTTCGACATGGACCCCATTATCATCTTCAAGATGGAGATGTTACCAATGGCACTCATACCGTTGACAAACAGGAAGCTACCCAACAGACCGAATGGAATAGACAACAACACGGCAAGCGGCAGAATGTAACTTTCGTACTGTGCACTCAGCAACAGATAAACGAATACGAAACAGAGCACGAAGATCAATCCGGTGGTGCTGCCACTGGTTTCAGCCTCTTCACGAGCCATACCACCAAGTTCATATGCAAAACCGGCAGGCAGGTTCTCTTGGGCTACTTCGGAGATGGCAGCCAGTGCCTGACCGGAAGTGTAACCGGAAGCGGGTGCAACCATTACCTTCATAGAGGTGTACAGGTTGAAACGGCTGATGATGTCCGGGCCATATACTTTCTTAATGGAAACGAACTGAGTGATGGGAGCCATCTCGTCGCCATTGCGCACTTTGATGTTCGACAATGATTCCAGGTTCTTGGTTGCTTCGGGTTCTGCCTGAACCATTACACGGTACATCTTACCGAAACTGTTGAAGTTAGAAGCATACAGACCGCCGAAGTATCCCTGCATTGTGCTGAGGATGTCGCTCGGGCTGAGACCTGCTTTCTTACAAGCGGCTGCATCGATGTCCAGCATATATTGCGGGAAGTTCGGGTTGAAACTTGTCTTGGCGGAGTTGATTTCCGGACGTTGTTCCAGTGCGGCGGTGTAGCTGTTCACCACGTCGAAGAAGTGGTTCAGGTCACCACCGGTTTTATCCTGCATGTTCAACTCGATGTCGCTGGATGCCGAGTAACCCGGAATCATAGGAGGCGCGAAGAACAATACCTGTGCTTCCTTGATGATCTTCTGTGCACGCATGAAGAGCGTGATGTAAACGATGTTAGAGTTCTGCATCGTGGAACGTTCTTCCCAGTTTTTCAGCTTGATGATGATAGAACCGTAAGAAGGTCCCTGGCCACCGA
>CAMTFK010000018.1 GCA_947071285.1 uncultured Bacteroides sp.
TCATCGGTGTTACCCACCGGCTGGACCGCCCCGTGAGCGGTCTTGTTGTATTTGCCAAGACCAGCAAGGCGTTGTCCCGCCTCAATGAAATGTTCAAAACCAGTGAGGTGAAGAAGACCTACTGGGCTATCGTAAAGAATGCCCCGAAGGAGCCGGAAGGAGAATTGGTGAACTATCTGGTGCGCAATGAGAAGCAGAATAAGAGTTATGCTTATGATAAGGAAGTGCCGAAGAGTAAAAAGGCTATCCTGCACTATCGGCTGATAGGTCAGTCGGATAATTACTTTCTGCTGGAAGTGGACCTGAAGACCGGACGGCATCATCAGATACGATGCCAGTTGGCAAAGATGGGATGTCCTATCAAGGGAGATTTGAAGTATGGCTTTGCCCGTTCCAATCCGGATGGAAGTATTTGCCTGCATGCACGCCATATCAGTTTCGTGCATCCGGTATCTAAGGAAATGATTGATGTGGAGGCGCCTGTGCCGGAGACGAATCTTTGGCAAGGATTCCGGATGATATAAGATTTTCACCACAGAGAACACAGAGAGCACAGAGTTTAATCAATTAGAAATAAAGCTCCGTGAGACTCTGTGTTACTCTGTGGTGAAATCTTTGTATCAGAACCTCGGTTTCACATATTTATCCTGAGAGGACGTAAAGTGCAATCCCGACATCCCGTTACTCTTTCTCGGAAAGCTGATGGACTTGATAAGTGAGTAATCATTTGCATCCAGTGCATAATATTCGTCCGCGTCGGCTGTTTTCACGCAAACCGTCCAGTCGAACATATTCCCAAAGATAGACAGGGCATCCTCTTCGGGGTTGAAGGAAGGAACTCCGGTCTTGATCACATCATAAGTTTTATTGTTCAGTACATAGAAGTTGTTATCCATATCCGTCAGGAAACCCAGTGTCTTGTGGTCCTTGAATTCTGTGATGAAGAGATACTTCGCATTTAAGCCTTCGGGCAGGGAAATGGCACGCACATACGGGCGTCCTTTCGTCTGTTTCAGATGGAAAAGTTTTCCCTCATTGTCCAGAATCAGATAACCTTCATCGTACTCTTTGCGGGTGGTAGGATTACCGGCCAACCGGCGGGCAGGGAATTTAAACCCTTTCTTCACCATAGCTTCTGTGAACAGTTGGCTTTTGTCAGCATCTATCGTATTGGTTTTCATACCGATAAATTCAATTCCTTTCGGGGTGATACGGAACACATCATCGGGCATAGTCAGATCCACGCGTCCCGACATACTTTCCAGCAAAGGATAAAGTTCTATCTTGGAGGCATTGATATCCGAGGCTGCCGAGCGGAAGCTGAAATTCGTAAGCTGCACTTCGCGCGGAGTGACGGCAACACCATTGATGCTGTCCGGGAACCGCTCATCCGCCATAAGCTGGCGCATGTAGAAGAACGGGAGAATACTGTCCGTCTGCTCCTGCGTATATACATTGCCGGACTGGTCGCGTCGTACTACACCTTTACCATCTTCATTGCCCATGGAGAGGAAGTCACCGAGGACACAACTGTACATGGAGAAAGGAACTTTAGATGGCTTTGCCGCAAAGAAAGAATAACACCAGGGCAACTGCCAGATAATGAGCAATGCAATGGTGATGTATAAGAATATTTGACTAAAACGTTTCATTGTCTTTTTCGTTCTTAAGAGTGAATGTATGACCTGTTAATCTTGTTTGCCTACCTTGAACCGTGCGATGGAAAGCCATGAGAGACTTGCCGTGAGCAGGGTGTAGATTGCCAGCCAGGGCAGGAAAGCATTATAGGCTTCCGGTGCCGGAGCCAGGAAGAAGATACGCAACAGCAATACGGAGATTATCAGATTGAGGACGCGCCGTTTCCAGGTCGGTTCCAGGCATATCCACGAAATCAGAAGATAAGCGGCAATGCCCGCCAGATACCAGGGAAGAGCTGTCAGCAGAATCCGTGAATAAAGTTCCGGAGCCAGGACGCCTTGCATGTAAACCGTCATCAACAGATAGTTGGCGGCAAAGCAGGCAAGTAACACTATCAGCCCGTAGAGTAGCATCAGGTTAATCATCCGCAGTTGCGGGTAGGGCAGATGTAATGTCAGTTTCAGGCATTTATGGTGCATTTCGGGTACGAATTGCACCAGGGCAAGCAGTATCCCGACTAATAGAGGAATAAATTCCAGTAAATCCACGAACACGGTATCCCGTGACAGCATAACTTCCCAAACGTGTTCTACGCCTTTCATGCTGGCAACACGGTTGATGCGCAGCATCGAGTATCCGGCAAAACCGAGCGTTACAAGCAGTGCAAGCAGCAGATACCAGCGGGTTTTAATCCATTCTTTATAAAATATAGCGTTCATAATAATTATTAGTTATTAGTATTTTCCCGTCAGTCCGATAAAAGCATCTTCCAGGTTTACAGTCTCGCATTTCAAATCGCTGTAAGGCACTTGCAGGGCTTTGAAACGGTTTTCTACTTCTTGTTGAGGCAGGAACGAGAAGGTTTCCAGCGTATTTCTGATAAGAGACGGATGGTAGAAATCCTTATCTTCCGGCATCTTGTAACCTTCGGGCAACGTGCAGGTATAGCGGCGTATCGTGTCTAGCAGTTCCTTTACGGGCTGTTGGATAAGGATGCGTCCGTAATCCATGATGATGCAGTCGTCTACCAGGCGCTCCATGTCCTGAATGATGTGCGAGGTCAGGAAAACTGTTTTGTTTTCCGAACGGGCGTAGTCACGCAGATAGTCCACAAAGAGGCGGCGGTAGCCGGGGTCCAGGCCGAGAGAGAAATCGTCCAGCACCAGCAGTTCCGGATTTTGCGCCAGGATAAGTCCCAGTGCCACCTGCGAACGCTGTCCGCACGACATACGCGAGATGCGTTGTCCGGGAGCTACTTTCAGTTTGTCCATCAGGTCGTAGTAGGCTTCCTTACGCCACTGTCCCGGATAGAAAGCAGAATAAAACTTCTCAATCTCCCGGATAGTCATGAACTGATATTGCACGTGTCCTTCGATGAGCAGGCCGATATTACGGCGCGTCGAAGGGTGCATGGTCTGAATGTCCTGTCCGAAGATGGAACATTGGCCGGAGCGGGGTTTCAGGTAACCGCTCAGTATATTGATCGTTGTGGTTTTTCCTGTACCGTTTTTCCCCAACAGTCCCAGAATACGCCCTTTGGGTACGCTGAAACTGAGGTTCTCGTAAATCAACCGTTTGCCATAATAGTGCGTCAGGTTGTTGCATTCAATGATATTCTCCATTGATTTCTTTGGTTTTGATTAATGTCCGGCAGGAAGGGGATGAAGGGCGTTGGCCGTTCCTATGTGGGGGTACTCCCGTTCCCATTATAGGAAACTCTCGTTCCCATTAAGGGAAACTATCGTTCCCATTAAGGGAAACTATCGTTCCCATTAGGAGAAACTGTCGTTCCTATTAAAGGAAACTGCCGTTCCTTACTGGGGGAACTGCAATACACACAGTACTAATGATTTATATCACTTCTCCTGTGGCTTTATCCCATCCTTGTGCCGAAGCTGCATTTAACTTATAGAAAAAGGAAAAGTAGCGGAATGAGGATACCAGCTGCAAGTTCTATACCTCCGCGTCCCCACAAGCCTTTCGGTCCTTTCAGCATCACCATTCCCGTGACGGTAATAATGATGAGTCCTACGGCAAACACATCTGCGAAGTGAGTCCACCATCTTCCGGGATTGTAATGCAGCTTGGTCAGGGCGCTTATCAACGGACGGCGTGTCAGCTTCTCGTAAACGGCTTGCTTGGTCTGTAGATTGACCATCAGGTTGGAACCGCCTTTCAGGAATACCTTCATCTGGTTTTCCTTCGGGAAGTAATGTTTGGTATAGTTCTTTTCTTCACCGAGTGGTGCCAGCAGTTTCAGGACATCATCCTTTTTCATTCCGGCCTGCGGGGGCATCACTTCGGTAATGGTATATTCCTGTCGCTCTACCGAGTAATTGGGATTGATCGTATTCCGGTGGTTCATCACAATTCCGGAGATGGCATATATCAATACCATCCCCGAGAAGAAGAATGAGAGGTCCCGGTGGATTGTCCGGCTCCATTTTCGAAATACGGTTCCTGCTTTACTGAATTTCATAGTTGGCGGCTTCCATATAATAGAATGACAGATAGGGTTTTCCTGATTCAGCCTGACGCTTGGCTATTTTGGCGCGGAAGTCGGCGATGCGTGCTTCGGGCGTATTGGCTGTTTCGCCGCGTGCTTTCTTCTCGGTGCTGCATCCGGCTTCGCCTTCACCGTGCTTTTCGGCAGCGGCAGCCTTCAGACGTGATTCCCATTGTTGCAGATAAGCTTCGTCCACACGTTGTTCCTTCAGGGTTCCGGTGACGCGGACGATGCTGTTGACGCATTTCGTATCAAATGAACCCAGCTTGGCGGCTTCTACGCGGATGGTCTGCGTGTCGTCGCTGCCCATCAGGAAGATTTTGGTGGCGCCGTGCTTGCAGGCATGTGTACATACACCTTCGATGGTGACTTCCTGGTCGGTCAGTGACTCGGCATTAGCCAGAAGGTCGTCTATTTCCATTGCACCGGAGGTCTGTTCGGTACTTGCGGTTTCTTCGGTGCTCTTCGGCTTGTTGCTGCAAGAAGTTCCGATAAAGAATAATGCCATGATGGCGGCTGCGATTGATAATGTTTTAGTACTCATTGTTGTTTTTGGTTTTATTGTTAGTTATACTTTTGTTAATTACGTAATTCTCTATAGATGGCGGGGTGGCTTCTTTAGAAAGTAACTCCCAGAGATACTTCTATCCGGTCTGTTCCGCCACATTTGTTGTATTCCTGATGCAGCCAGTTGGCCGAGAGGAACACGGCATATCGGTCGCTGAGGATGTAGTCTCCACGCAACTTGAGGGCAATGGAGGCGTGGTCGTCACCCAGATAATCGATGTTCGAGAGTAAAGTGCTGCCTACTGATTCCTTACTGTTCAGTCCCGTCAGGGAATATTCGGACTTTACATTGGAGGTATATCCTCCGGCAACGCTTGCCGATAACAGCATCTTCGATACTTTCCAGAGGGATTGCGCTTCCAGTCCGCCGCTTGCAGAGGCTATTTCAACGTTGCGTCCGTTTCCTTTATATTCGGGTTTCGTCTGCCAGTAGCCGGCGGTGGGGAGCAACGTCCATGCCCAACGGCGGTTTTCGTTGAGGCGCTGTCCTATCCTGCCTTTCAGCCCGGCTTTCAGTGTAGTGTTCTTGAACTGGTCCACACTGCTGATTTGGGGATAAATGCTGCCGGACGGTTCGCCGAAAATGTTTTCAACACCCGTACGCTGTTGCAATGCGGCAAGCAGGTGCACCCCATATTCCCATTCACGGTTGCGGCGCGTCCATGCGGTTTCCAGTGAAACGTCCACGTTCTTTATCTCATTGATGGGAGTATAATTGGTGCTGGACAACTCTTTGGTCAAATGAAAGTAGTCGGCTCGCAATGAAGCGGAAAAGCCATTATTCTCGCCGTCGTTACTCACCGGAAGCAAATCGATGCTGCCGCCTATGCCCTCGCCTGTGTAGCGGGTACTGGTCTGCGTTCCTGCAAAGCGCACATAGTCCATACCCAGTCCCAGCATCTGATAGACGGATGTGGAACCTTTGTCGGCAAGGAATGTGATTTCGCTTTTCTGATTGTATTTGCGGGCTTGCACTGCAAGACCTAAATTGTATTTCCCGCTCAGGTTGCGTGAAAGTGCAAGGCTTGCCTGTAAATCGGAAATGATGTTACGCGGACGCGGGTCTTTGTCGCGGTAGGCAATCACCGCGCGATAACCCAGTTCGGCACCGGCAGTCCATTTGCCAAAGCGGTAGGCATACCCTCCGGAGAATTTGTACTCTTCTTCTTTCATGAAGCCGCCGATGGAGTCACCCACTACATAAGGGTAGAGGAGCGAGTAGTCGGAATTTTCGTTCCAAACCACATCTTCCCTGCGTCCGTTGCGGTAGGAGGCTTGCCCGAAGAGCCGGTTGCGCGGATTCAGTACGACGAAAGAGTTTACTTCTGCACTGAAATCTTTTCTCCCGTTTCCTTCCTGTGCCAATGCGGCGTCACCGCGTTGCTCATACAGTCCCTTCACGCTGACGCTCGTCAGGCTGAAAGGACGCTGTTCGAAACGGATGGCGGCATTCTGCCACACTTGGTTGCGGAATACAGCCGTCCGACTGTATTCCGACACTAGTTTTTGTTCGACAGTAAGCGTATCTGCTGCGGTCAGTCGTAGGGGCAACAGGACTATTGCGGTCAATATGATAAGGAAACGTTGTCTCATGCTTAATCTTTTGATTATTGGGCCGGTAAGAGGGTGCCGCGTACCGAAGGTTCAAAGTCTACGCTTGAGTTATTGGTATCTTGCAATACCTTACGTCCGTCTTCGGTGGTGTAGGCTGTTCTGCGGACAACTGCCTTGCCGTAGTTCTCGGCAATCGTGCTGTTCACGCCTATGTAAGTATATCCCATATCCAATGCCATGCTTGTCACGTTCCACACATATTTATTCTTTGGACTCATGTTGACAGCGTCGATAATCCAGCTATTGGGGAATTTGTATTCCGTGAATACTTTGGATTGATTTCCGGTTGTCAGCGTATAAGTATAGTCGTAGGTGTAATCTTTCAGGTATGTTTCAGAAGTCATTCCTGCCGGCAGGCGTCCGATGGCGTATGATCTGTTGCCTTGCTTGGCCAATACCCAAACGGTTTTAGTGTAATTGTACATCATATCCAGGTTGGGAACGTCCGGATTGTCTACATCCGGATTGGAAGTGCTGGTAGACTGGGTGTACCATTCAAAGTCAGCCTTGCTCAGGTCGGCCGAACCGGGGTTGGCTTCTTTGTGATTTATTGCATTATCACAGATGGTGATGCTTTCTCCCGGCAACACCGGATAGTCTGTACCGTTTCCGGGAATCATGGCTATCACCTGCACGGTCATACCTTCCTCCATGATGTTCGGAGTGTAATCGTTCTTTGTAACAGTCAGGAATTTAGATTCAAGTAATACCAGTCCGTCAGCATACAGCGTTTCGGAAGAGTTGTTGTGGATGCGGATGTATTGGTCACCGTTATACTGCTTGTTTGTTTCCGCATTCAGGGTTCCGGCAGCAAAAACTTCTGCAATCACGAAATCACCTTTTTCGTCCTTGTTCAGCACATAGATGGGCAGGTCCAGTGATACGGTTCCACCCTTCACTTCGATGTTCTGTTTGGCACCTTGAACGTCTACATCAGCGGTCTTGGTTACTTCTATCACTTCTTCTTCTCCATCTTCATTCTCCACAGTCTGGGCTTCAGTATAACTATAAGTTGCAGAACCTATAAAAGTTACGTTGTACAGACCGTCGGTCAGTGTGGCCAATATGCTTTTAGCTGCTGCACGAGTCTGGGCAGAGGTATAATCAATCTTGGTTTCAAGTCCGGTGCTGATGTCGGTAAACGTGTATGTTCCCGTCTTGACGGTCAGGTCGTCTCCGATACTGTTGATGACATTTAATTCCATGTTTACTTGAGTCGTTGCAACATCGTCGTCGCTACAAGAGGTCATTGCAAAGCCCCCTGCCAGCAGGAGTGCCCATGCGAAATACTTTACTTTCTTCATCATAATCTATTGTTTTTATATTTATTAAAATCTTAAGTTGGCTTCCATTCCGAAGTATGGGTTGTAAATGCGCTTGACTTCCCTCGTACCTCTGTGATATATGGGAGCTACGTTCAGCAAGCGGTTCACGAATAATGAAAGTTGCATATACTTTCCGATTTCTTTAGTCGCTTTCAGGTTGATGCCCATTTCAAAGGGAACCACTCTGCGGTTGAAGTAATCGTCGGCATATTTGTTTACTAAGTGTTGCAACTGTACGTCCGTGGCATCAGCTTCCGTGAAGAGATGCACTTTTCCTCCCTTATCCACGTAGCTCACCGGTGTTCCGTTGTTCCAGAGGCTTTGGGTGGCGGTGTACCAAGTGCACTGTGCTGTCACAGAAAAAGCCATTCCTATTCTGTTCAGATAGGTGTCGGCCGTGACGTTTGTATTGAATACCTCGTTGGTGGAACCGCTTTCCCAATCATACAGACCTACGTATTGAAGTTGTTCTCCGTTCAGTATGATGGATGACTCTTTATATTCGGGCATACTATTGCTATAGGTTGTTTTCAGCCAGGCTCCGGTAACGGTAAATCTGGTTTTCAGTTGCTTGATGCGCTGGGACGAGAAAGTGAACTCCACACCTTGCTTACGTACACGTGTACCGTTTCCGGCCATTTTGTAGGCGTTGATTAAAGTATCTTCTGCGTAGGCCAGACCTTCTAGTGCGGGCGGTCCGGTCAGTTCGGAAGAGTTGATGGAAGAGGTGTCGTACTTTTTATAAGCCAGCGTGCGATAATAGGAAATATCACGGAAAGCATTGTTCATGCGTTCCTGGAAATAGGTGACGGAGAACTGGTTCCCTTTATGTGCCACATTCAGGCGCACTTCCCATTTCTGGTTGCGTGCGGGTTCCAGGTCATAGTTCGTATTGTCCCATTTGTAGGTCATCATATTGATGCGCCGGTAATCGGCATTGTTATGGTAGTAGTTCAGTTGCACTACATCTACATATCGGGCATCCGGATATAGCTGTGCGGTGGTAGGGAGCTTTGACAACCAACCGATGCCGGCGGATATGTCAATCAGCCAGTCCTCGTTGGTACCCAAGGCAGGGAGTTGCCACTTCAGGTTAAAGCGGGGGTCGAGGTATATTTTTCCTTGAATAGCGTAGTCGCCGGATAAGCCCAGCAGAGAGTTGGCGCGTACACCTGCCGAGAGGAACAGTTCGTGCTTGCCGAGGGGCAGCTTCATTTGCTCTTCTGCATAAACGGATACATCCTGCCGTGCCGGGATGTCATTATAACTCCGGGGGCGGGTGGTCGATGAGGTATTCAGCGGGCGAGTGGTGTCGTACACTTGTCCGTCTCCGAAGTTTTTACTCAGGTTCCATTCCGCACCGATTTTCAGCGTGTGCGAGCTTTTCATCCAGTTGAAGGCGAAATCGCCGATAACTTTGGCATTTGCATAGAAAGGCTTGCCGTCCACTAATACATTGGCTACGTAGTTATAAGGAAGGTAAAGTCCGTCAGCCTCTCCCTGTTCCGTACTGTTGGGAATACCTGTGGGGCGGTCCAGTGATACTGACTTCCGTTCTTTTATTTGGCTGAACTCTTGTGAAACGGATACGTTGGCACGCAGTTGGCGCAGGAATGAGTGTTCGGGGCGCTTCAATACCCACTCGCCGCCCAGCGTCATTTTATCGTATGAGGACTTGTAGGAATCTTCCTTTACGGTAATGTCTTTATCCCGCTTCACATTGTCGAACGAACCGGTGTAATCGGCGTTGATTCGCCAGTCGATGTGTCCAATCTTTGCTTTGTAGTTGGTGTTCAGACGAGCGGATGCGGTGATGCGTTTGTAGTTCTCACGGCTGTCACGTGGGTCTACTTTGGAGTCCAGATAGCTAAGGTCCAGATTCAGGACGTTGGTGCCGCTGATTGCCCAGCCTTTTCCGGCGGAGAACAGTTTGCTCACCTGGTCTGCCTTGAAGCGTGCAGTCAGGGGAGAGGCGCTTGATTTCCGTTTGATGTTCACTAATCCTCCGGTCAGGTTGCCGTATTCCACAGAAGGTATGCCTCGAATGATTTCCACGCTTTCGATGTTGTCTGTTGAAAGCGTGCGCATGTCTACGCCTTTGGATACGGACTCTTTGTCACCCTGGTTTGTTCCTTGCAGGTATTGCAGGTTGGCGTCGGTGTTTACGGTCATACCGTCCACCACAAATCCTACTCCTAAAGAGGCGATAGTCTCACTGGTACTTCCGGCTTCACGGATCTTTATCAGATTGGCGCTGCCCATGTTCGGGTCAACGGACTTTCCGCCGGGAAGTAATTCCAGTAAGTCGGTGAAACTTGTTGGTTGCAGATGCTCCATTGCCCTGCGGTCTATTCTTGACGCACTGGTCAGCCCCTTCGACTCCGAAGCGGTGATTACTACCTCATTCAGCGCCATGGTCGATGAAGTGAGTTGGAAAGACAGGGTTGTATTTTTGGAGATAGAGAAAGTCTTTGTCAGCTTGTCATATCCCAGATAAGAAACGGTGGCGGTATATGTTCCGGCAGCTAATTTGGTGAATGAATACCGTCCGTTTTGGTCACTGAGAGCACCATACCAGATTTTGTTCGTTGCTTGCAACTGAATGGTAGCAAAACTTAATGGCTCTTTAGTCTGCGCATCTTGTATAGTTCCGGTGAGGGTGTAACCCTGTTGGGCAGAGGCAGATAAGTGATTGATAAACAGAATTGTTATGATATAAAGAACTTTGCGAAACATCTCTATGGATTTGTTTGCAAAGTTATGTAGAATGGGAAATGTGGGAAATCGCTATATGTAGGTAAATTGCGTGTGGAGTTGTATATCCTGCTACTAATAAATAGGTATTGACCGGAAACAACAAAAGCCGTTCCCCAGAATAGACAAGTAGGGAGCGGCTTTTGTATGTTAGCGTGCTTACTATTATTTGGCAGGCTGTGCAGGTGTTTCTGCTGCAGGTGTTTCCGTTGCAGGAGCATTGTTGGCGGGAGCTTCCGTCTTGGGTTCTTCTGCTTTCGGCTCTTCTGCTTTGGGTTCTTCCTTGGCAGGCTCGGTAGCCTTAGGTTCATCAGTCTTTTCCGTTGCCGGTTGCTGAGTCTTCACGGGATCCTGAGCGTTTGCCACGAAAGAACCACCACAAACAAACATAAACAGGGCTGCTACTAATACTAACTTTTTCATAATCATTTGCTTTTTAAGTGTTATACTATATATATTTCTAAGTTTAAAGTTTAGGTTTCCTTTTTCTGGGGAAGCTTATCGCTTACATATGAATAGTTGCAAAGGTTGTGCCAAGCGGAACTGGTAATAGGCAAGTGGTTGATTATTAGTAAAGTTGGTGAATGGGGAAAGTGTGGTACAGTGTGGAATTGTGTGGAAAGTGTAGAAACAACTGTGGAAAAATTCCACACTGTGGGGTTATAAGTTTATGTCGTACAAACTTAATTTGTTGTACAGCGTCTTTCGGTCAATACCCAGCAACTGTGCTGCCCGGCTTTTGTTGTTTCCCGTTTGCCGCAATGCCTCGATGATTTTTTGTTTTTCTGTTTCCTCATTGCGCAGGGGTAAACCTATGTGGGTATGGGTAGGTTCTTGAAGTTCGGTCAGTTCGTTCAGTGTGATGAACTTGTCTTGTGCCAGCAGGGTAGCACGACGCACAATATTCTTCATCTGTCGGAGATTGCCCGGCCAGTGATATTCTAACAGTGCTTTGGATGCTGCATCGTCGAAACCGATCAGTTGTTTGTCTAGCTCGCGGTTAGCTTGGTCGAGGAAGAAGTTGGCAAAGAGAAGAATGTCTTCCCGGCGGTCTTTCAGTTCGGGCATGCGCAGAGTGAACTCGTTAATTCGATGGAATAAATCCTGGCGGAAGGTCCCTTTTTCGATGCCCTGTTCCAAGTCTTCATTGGTGGCTGAAACTAAACGTATGTCTACGGTGATTTCCTTATTAGAGCCTACCGGACGAATCTTCCGTTCCTGCAGGGCGCGCAATAGTTGTATTTGTACTTCGTAGCTGAGATTACCTATCTCATCGAGAAAGATTGTTCCGCCGTTGGCAGCAACGAAAGCGCCTGTCTTGTCGGTCAGTGCTCCGGTGAATGAACCTTTTACGTGTCCAAAGAATTCAGAGGCGGCAAGTTCCTTGGGGATAGAGCCGCAGTCGATGGCAACGAAGGGTTGTCCGGCACGCTTGCTGAGTTGGTGGATGCGGTGGGCTACGTATTCCTTTCCTGTTCCGCTGGCACCGTTGATGAGTACCGACATGGTGGTGGGAGCAACCAGCCTTACATAATTATATAATTGTTTGGCTGCATCACTTTCTCCTTCCAGATAATCGGAAGAACCGCTTCCTGAGGCTTGTGAGTGGGTATTGTCCCCTTTTCCGGAACAGACGGTCTGTTTGGGTGAAACAGATGGTCTGTTTGGGTCAGATAGACGGTCTGTTTGGGGTGAATAGACGGTCTGTTTTTCGGCGGTGGATGATGCGTTCATCGCTTCGCCTATTTTCTTCAAGAGTTCTTCCGGATTTACCGGTTTGGCAACGTAATCGCTGGCACCTAATTTCATGGCTTGCACGGCGGACTGGATGTCGGCATAGCTCGTCATCATGATGAGTGGGATAGACATACCTTGAGTTCCTAACCACTTCAACAGATCGATGCCGTCCTTGTCGGGCAGACGCAGGTCGGACAAAATCAAATCGGCACCCTCCGTTTCCAGATGCTTCTGGGCGCGGGTGATACTACTGGCAGAAGTTACCTGAAAGCCTTTTTTGCCTAACCAGGTTTTCAGCATCATGCCGTAAGTAATGTCGTCTTCAACGATGAGTATAGATTTCATTGCCTTAACTTTTGTCTCTTTTAAGACACAAAGGTAAACCGTTTTACCTGAAAATCGTATATTTGCAAACTTAATTTTAATAAAAAGCGTTATGAGGAAGAATTTTATTGTAATATTAACCATACTGATTTGCAGTGTAACAGCCTGCCAGTCGGGACAAAAGAAAGATAGAGATATGAGTGAAGAAACTAAATTAAAGATTGAAACATCTGCCGGTGACATTATTGTAAAACTGTATAACGAGACACCGCAGCACCGTGATAATTTCATCAAACTGGTGGAACAAGGGACGTATGAAGGTACGCTGTTCCATCGCGTCATCAAAGATTTTATGATACAGGCGGGTGACCCCGAATCAAAGAATGCACCTAAAGGCAAGATGCTGGGTGCGGGCGATGTAGGCTATACAATCCCTGCCGAGTTTGTTTATCCGAAGTATTTCCATAAGAAAGGTGCATTGTCTGCTGCACGTCAGGGTGATAATGTGAATCCGAATAAAGAGTCTTCCGGTTGCCAGTTCTACATTGTTACGGGTAAGGTATACAATGACACTACCTTGCTGGGTATGGAGAACCAGATGAATCAGAACCGTCTGACAAATGTGTTCAATACTTTAGCACAAAAGCACATGAAGGAGATTTATAAGATGCGTAAGGAGAATGACCAGGACGGGTTGATGAACTTGCAGGATACATTGTTTGCACAAGCTGAGGCAGAAGTTGCCAAGCAACCGGAATTCCACTTTACACCGGAACAGGTGAAAGCTTATACTACGGTGGGCGGTACTCCGCATCTGGATGGTGAATATACTGTGTTCGGCGAGGTTGTTGAAGGCATGGATGTGGTAGATAAGATTCAGAAAGTGAAGACTGACCGTAGTGATCGTCCGGAGGAGGATGTGAAGATTAAGAAGGTGACAGTGCTGAACTAAACTGTTGGCGGAATTAATTTAAGCCGGTGCAGAAAGGAATAAAGTTACGAGCTACAGGCTACAAGCTACAAGCTACAAGTGGCTGCGCTATGTTCCGAAAGGCACTTGTAGCTTGTAGCCCGTAGCTCGTAACTGATTCATAACCGCTACAGAAAAGAGCTAATTCCGCTGACAAGTAACAATCGCTATTTATGAAAATCAATAAACTCACTCTCTCTAATGGCTTGCGCCTGGTGCACTACGAAGACCTCAGCACGCAAATGGTAGCACTGAATATCGTTTATGACGTAGGTGCTCGCGACGAGCATCCCGACCATACCGGCTTTGCCCATTTGTTCGAACATCTCATGTTCGGCGGTTCCGTGAATATTCCCGATTATGATGCTCCCCTGCAATCGGCGGGAGGTGAGAATAATGCCTGGACGAATAATGACATCACGAACTATTACCTCACCGTTCCCAAACCGAATGTAGAGATTGGTTTCTGGTTGGAGTCCGACCGTATGCTGAGTCTGGCATTCAATGAACAAAGCCTTGAAGTGCAGCGTGGTGTAGTCATGGAGGAGTTCAAACAGCGTTGTCTGAACCAGCCTTATGGGGATGTGGGACATCTCATCCGTCCGCTGGCCTATCGGGTGCACCCATATCGCTGGCCTACTATCGGAAAGGACTTGTCGCATATTGAGCAGGCTACATTGGAGGAGGTAAAAGCATTCTTCTACCGCTTTTATGCACCTAACAATGCCGTGCTATCCGTCACCGGAAACATTTCATGGGAAGAAACTGTCAGGCTAACGGAGAAATGGTTTGGTCCGATACCCCGCAGGGAGGTGCCTGTGCGGAATCTGCCGCAGGAAGTTGCACAGACAGAAGCCCGCAGACAGGTGGTGGAGCGTCCTGTGCCTTTGGATGCGCTCTTTATGGCTTATCATATGTGTAGCCGCGAACATTCCGATTATTATGCATTCGATATTCTTTCGGACATCCTTAGCAACGGGCGTTCCAGTCGTCTGAACCGCCGTCTGGTGCAGGAGCAGAAATTATTCTCCAGTATCGATGCTTATATCTCCGGTACGCGTGATGCGGGGCTGTTGCATATCAGTGGAAAGCCGGCGGCAGGTGTGTCGCTGGAAGAGGCTGAGGCTGCTGTATGCAAGGAACTGGAAGAGTTGCAGCAGACGGCGATAGAGGAGCAGGAACTGGAGAAAGTGAAGAACAAGTTTGAGTCTACTCAGATATTCGGGAATATCAATTATCTGAATGTCGCCACGAACCTGGCATGGTTCGAACTGACCGGGCAGGCGGAAGATATAGACCGCGAAGTGGAGCGGTATCGCGTTGTGACGGCGGAACAACTGAAACGGGTGGCACAGGAGGCTTTCCGGGAGGAAAACTCGGTAGTGCTATATTATAAGAAAGGATAGTGATAATCTATCAAAGGACTATCTCGGTCCCCAATAACTAAACACTTATGAAGAAACTAATAGATACATACAAAGGCCATTATAAAGCCCTGTTTTATTTAGGGCTCCCTATCGTCATTGGCCAGTTGGGTGTCATCATCCTCGGCTTTGCAGATACCTTGATGGTGGGACATCACAGCACAGCGGAGTTGGCTGCCGCTTCTTTCACCAATAACCTTTTCACGCTCTGCATTATTTTCAGCACAGGCTTCTCTTACGGACTGACGCCTGTGGTGGGTGAGTTCTACGGGAACCGCCGCTTTATGGAAGCCGGACAGGCATTGCGCTCCAGTCTGCTTGCCAATGTGCTGGTGGCCCTGCTACTGACACTCGTCATGACTATCGTTTACTTCAACGTAGAGCGCATGGGGCAGCCGGAGGAACTGATTCCCCTGATAAAACCCTACTTCCTCATACTGTTGGCATCGCTGGTATTCGTCATGCTCTTCAATGGCTTCAAGCAATTCACCGATGGCATCACTAATACGCAGACCGCCATGTGGGTGCTGCTTGGCGGGAATGCACTGAATATCGTTGGCAACTACGCGCTGATTTATGGGAAGTTCGGTTGCCCGGAGTTAGGATTGCTGGGGGCGGGCATCAGCACCCTGTTCTCGCGTATAGTGATGGTGATTGTGTTTGCACTTATCATCTTCCGCACTCGCAGATTCCTGAGATATAAGGCGGGTTTCCTTCGTCTGGGTTGGTCGAAACAGATGTTCAGGAGGCTCAATGCGCTTGGATGGCCTGTTGGCTTGCAGATGGGGATGGAGACGGCCTCGTTCAGTCTCAGCACCATCATGGTGGGGTGGCTGGGCACCATTGCCTTGGCTTCCCACCAGATTATGCTTACCATCTCCCAGTTTACGTTTATGATGTTCTACGGGATGGGAGCGGCGGTTGCCGTTCGCGTCAGCAACTTCAAGGGGCAGAGCGATATGGTGAATGTGCGCCGTTCGGCATATGCCGGGTTCCATTTGATTATGGCAATGGCGGTAGTGCTTCTGAGCATTGTGTTCCTGTTCCGCAACAGGGTGGGAGGTTGGTTCACGGATAGCATGGAGGTATCGGCCATGGTGTCTTCCCTGTTCCTGCCGTTTCTGGTTTATCAGTTCGGCGATGGGTTGCAAATAAGTTTTGCCAATGCCCTGCGCGGTATTGCGGACGTAAAACCTATGATGTTCATTGCATTTATCTCCTATTTTATTATATCTTTGCCTGTGGGATACTTATGCGGTTTTGTGCTGGGCTGGGGTACGGTCGGCGTCTGGATGGCGTTCCCGTTCGGGCTGACAAGTGCGGGCATCATGCTTTGGCTGCGGTTCCGATATAAGACGAGATGAAAGAAAAGTGATAGGATATGAACAATGTCTCCAAGAAGAAAATAGCTGCCGGTTACGCTGTCCTGCTGGCGGTCTTGCTTTATTCCCTGTTCTTTGTGCACAGGGAAATGGAGAACCTCATGAGTTCCGATAACAGCGATATCTTGCGTACGGACAGCTTGATAGGGCTTCTGCGGGAGAAAGACGCCAATACTGTCCGCTTGCTGCGCACACTGAGCGAGGCAAACGACAGCATGATTTCCGCCCGTGAGGTGGAGCAGATTATTGCCGAGCAGGACACTGTCATTACCCAGCAGCGAGTGCAGCGCCGCGTCATTGCCCGTCGCGACACTGTCCTGACGCAACCCAAGAAGAAAGGATTCTTCCGCCGTCTGGGCGAAGTCTTTGTGCCACCTAAGAAAGATACCGCCGTGCAGGTGCAGACTACCCTTGAAGTGGCCACTGATACCATTCTCGATGCTTATAACCCCGTAGATTCCCTGCATGCAAAACTGCGTACTGTTGCCAAGCAGAAGAAGGCGACCAATAGCGTAGTGCAGCGCCGCAAGCGAACCCTGCAACGTCTCGACCATGCACTGACCGCGCGCATCGACAGCCTCCTGAAAGGTTATGAACAGGAAACTCTGCTCCGTGCCCGCGAAGAAGCCGAGTATCAGAAGGCGGTGCGCCATCGTTCCGCAACTATCATTTCGGGTATTGCTGCGGGAGCCGTGGTGCTGTCAGTCATCTTCCTCGTCATGATTTGGCGCGACATCACCCGTAGCAACCGCTACCGTCGCCAACTGGAAGAAGCCAACCGCTTCGCCGAGGAACTGCTTGCCTCTCGTGAAAAGTTGATGCTTGCCATCACCCACGACTTCAAAGCCCCCTTAGGTTCCATCATGGGCTATGCCGACCTGCTTTCACGCCTCACCGTAGACGAGCGGCAACGTTTCTACCTCGATAATATGAAGACTTCCTCGGAACACCTTCTGAAACTGGTCACCGACTTGCTCGACTTCCACCGCCTCGATCTGAAAAAGGCTGAGATTAACCGTGTCACTTTCCACCCCTCACGCCTGCTGGAAGAAATCTATGTCAGTTTCGAACCGCTGACTTCCGCCAAGGGGTTATCCTTGAAGTGCGATATAGACCCTGAGCTGACAGGAACTTTCATCAGTGACCCGCTACGCCTGCGCCAGATTGTCAACAACCTGCTTTCCAATGCCGTGAAGTTCACTTCGGAGGGCAGTATTACACTGACAGCCTGTTTTGTGCCGAAGGGTGACCCGGCTTTTTCCGGCAACCACCTGAAACTTGCCGTTATTGATACAGGCAAGGGTATGGAGCCGGGCGACCGCGAGCGCATCTTTCAGGAATTCACCCGCCTGCCGGGAGCACAAGGCGAAGAAGGTTTCGGACTGGGACTGTCTATTGTTCGCATGCTGGTGCAGTTGCTCGAAGGGCATATAGATGTGGACAGTGTGCCTGGCAAGGGCAGCACGTTTACACTTCGCGTTCCGCTTTATCCGGTGAAGAGAGAAGGGAATGAAGAATTAAGAATGAAGAATGAAGAATCATCTGGCGGCGTGGATGCGCAGCCCAATTCTTCATTCCTCATTCCTCATTCTTCATCCCTCCACATCCTCCTGATTGATGACGACCGCATCCAGCTCACCCTCACCTCCGCCATGTTGTCGCAAAGCGGCATAACCTCCGTAACTTGTCTGCAACTGGACGAACTGCTGGATGCCTTGCGCACCGACACTTTCGACGTACTGCTCACGGACGTACAGATGCCTGCGCTGAATGGCTTCGACCTACTGAACCTGTTGCGTGCTTCGAACATTCCGCAAGCCCGAACCATACCCGTGATTGCCGTCACCGCACGCAGCGACATGCAACGGGATGAATTTCTGAAACACGGCTTCACCGGATGCCTGCACAAACCGTTCATGGTGAATGAATTACTTGCCGAATTGAAACAGGAAGTCAGGGAACTGACAATAACAACCCCGGAAACCGGGATAAGTAGCGATGCACCGGCGCTGGACGGCACTTCAGCTTTGAATTTTTCCGCTCTTACCGCCTTCTCCGGCGATGATGCCGACGCAGCAAAATCCATTCTGGAAAGTTTCGTCACCGAGACGCGCCTTAACGCCGACCACCTGCGGCACTCCCTTGAGGCAGAAGACACGGATGGCATCGCAGCTATGGGGCATAAAATGCTTCCCCTCTTTACGTTGCTGGGGGCTGATGAACTTGTGATGCTACTGAAAGTACTTGAAGCATCGCGCGGCGTGCCCTTTGGTGGAGAGATAAAGGAAAAGTCGCTTTCGGCACTCGCCATTATAGAAGAAGTGCTGGCGCAGGCTGTGAAACTCTATTAGAAAATCAAGGTGCGATATGCTTCCGGACAATTTATAAGTTAATTAAACCAACTATCCGAAACGTCTGCTTTTTGGGCTTTTTTTCTTTATGAGGAACTAAATGTCAGGAGAATTTGTTTACTTTGTAACGATTTAAACACTGACTATCGAATGATGCTCTCATGAGAAGAAAATGGATAAAATGGGTAGTATGGATACTGCTCACACCTGTTATACTATTTGTAATACTGATGGTATTGCTCTACGTGCCTCCCGTACAAAACCTGATACGGAAACAGGCCACTGCAATAGCATCCGAAGCTACGGGTATGGATATATCCGTAGAGCGGATAGACCTCCGCTTTCCGCTGAACCTGCTGGTGCGCGGCGTACAGGTGATACAGCCTGTGCAGGCTGACAAACAAATCGCTTTCGCTCCCGGTGACACCCTTGCCATGCGGCAAGCTCCTGACACCTTGCTGTTGCTCGAAAGCCTGAACGTGCGCGTGCAGGCATGGCCCCTGATACGGGGACAGGTGGAAGTGGACGAAGTAACCTTGAACGGCGTTTCCGTTAATTCCGCCAACCTGATAGAAGGCATGCGCCTGAAAGGTGTGCTGGGTCGCTTCTTCCTCGAAAGCCATGGTATCAATTTGAAGACGGAAGATGCTGTGCTCAATCGCATAGAACTGAGCGACACCCACATGCTGGTAGTGATGAACGATACCACTGCTGCCGAGCCGGACACTACTGCCACTGCCCTTAACTGGAAAGTGGCCCTGCACAAGCTGGCGCTGAAAAACGTCTCCGTAGACCTGCAAATGCCTCTTGACTCCATGAGCCTTGACGCCCGCTTGGGCGAAGCGGAGATAGACGATGCCACCGCCGACCTCGGACGTCAGTCCTACGGTTTCAGGCAATTCCAGCTTAGCGGCACCTCCGTGAATTATGATACGGGTAGCCGCCTTGTCAGTGCGCTGAACAGTCTTATTGATACCGGCAGCCTTGCCAGTGCCGACAGCACCTCTGTGAAGCCCATCCCCGGTTTTGATGCTTCCCACATTGCCTTGCGCGACATACGTATCGGCATAGACTCCGTGCTCTACGCCGGACATAATATCAACGCTGTCATCCGCGAATTCTCCATGAACGAGCGTTCCGGTCTGAGCGTCACCTCACTGACGGGACGGGTGTTTGCCGATTCCACTGTGATACAGGTACCTTCTTTAAAGCTTCTCACCCCGCATAGCGAGATGGACTTCACCGCGCAGACTTACTGGGAACTGGTGGATATTCCCACTACCGGGCGATTGACAGCCCGCTTCAACGCCCGCATTGGCAAGCAGGATGTGATGCTCTTTGCCGGTGACCTTCCCGAAACCTTTAAGGAGGCCTACCCTTTCCGCCCCCTCACTATCCGTGCCGGAACGGAAGGCAACTTCAGGCAGATGCAGATTTCACGCTTCAATGTGGACCTACCGGGTGCTTTCACTCTCGACGGCGGCGGCGAAATATGGAACCTCACTGACAGCCTGACCCGCAACGGGAGCATCGACCTCGACATCCGCACCCAGAACTTGAACTTCCTTACCGGTCTGACAGGCATCACCCCGGATGGCTCCATCGTAGTGCCGGACAGTATGCACCTGACGGCGCGCCTCGGCATGGACGGCCCCAAGTACGACGCCACCCTGAAACTGAAAGAGCGCGAAGGCGTACTGAACCTGCTGGCTCACTACAATACCGCCACCGAAGCTTATCAGGCAGACCTCAACGTGGATGCCTTGCAACTGCATCACTTCCTGCCCAAAGACTCTATATACACCCTTTCGGCTAAAGTTGCTGCCAAAGGTCAGGGTTTCGACCCCGCCAACCATCGCACGGTGGCTGCTCTGAAAGCCTCCCTCGGCGAATTGCAATATGGTCATTGGCACATCTCCGGCATAGACCTGACGGCGGGACTGAAATCCGCCCTCGCCACCGTGCACCTGGCGAGTGACAACCCGCTCTTGAAGATGCAGGCCGAAGCTGATATGCATCTGGACCGCAAGTATCTGGACGGTAAGCTCAATATGAATGTGACAGAGGTAGGCTTGTATGAATTGGGCATTTCACCCAAACCCTTGAAGCATCCTTTCGCCTTCAATCTCGGTGCGGAAGCACGCCACGACTCCATCAAAATGAAGATGGATGCAGGCGACCTTGACTTCCAGTTCCGTGCCCGCAGCACCTTGAAGAAACTAATAGACCAGGGCAGTGCCTTCGCCACGCTTCTCACCCGGCAGATAGAACAGAAGCAGCTTGACCATGCCGAACTGCGGCGGGCATTGCCCTCGGCCGGCATGCAACTGAAAGCGGGCAAGCAAAACCCCGTCAGCTACTTCCTGGCTACCAAAGATATTTCTTTCAATGATTTCACCCTGCGCTTTGGCACTACGCCCCGGCGGGGTATCAACGGGCGGACTGCCATACATGGCTTGCGCATGGACTCCCTGCAACTGGATACTATCTTTTTTGCCATTAGCCAGGATACCGCCCGCATGAAGTTGCAGGGCGGTGTCATCAACGGGCCGAAGAATCCTCAGGTCGTATTCCGCAGCACATTGACGGGCGAAATCCGCAACGATGATGCCGAACTGACCCTGAACTACGTGGATGCCAAGGGAGACACCGGTCTCGACCTCGGCGTCAATGCCCGCCCGCTCATTGAAGGTAGGGGCAGGGGCAATGGTATCGCTTTCCGCCTGACGCCCGCCGAGCCCATCATCGCCTTCCAGAAGTTTCATTTTGTGGATGGTAACGACTGGATTTACCTGCACAAGAATATGCGAGTCTATGCCAATGTGGACATGGACAGTAACGACGGACTCTGTTTCCGCATGCAGTCCGACAGATCGGACACTGTTTCTTTGCAGAACATCAATCTGGAGTTAATCCGTTTCCGTCTGGACAAACTGAGTGGTATCCTGCCCTATATGCCGCGGATAACGGGACTTTTCTCGGCAGAAGCAAATTATATACAGACAGCAACTTCACTGCAAGTGTCGGCGGAAGCCGGCGTGGAAAACCTGACCTACGAACGCCAGCCGGTAGGCAACATCGGGCTGGGTGCTACGTGGTTGCCGGGTGATGCGGGTACTCACTACCTGAACGCTTATTTCCGTTCGGGAGATCAGGAAGTATTGACTGCCGATGCTGTGCTGACGCAGAAGAACGGACGCGATTCCATTGATGTCAATACCACCTTCGAACATTTCCCGCTCTCGCTAGCCAATGCTTTCGTGCCCGACCGCATGGTGGCCCTCACAGGTGACATCGACGGTGGACTCTACATCAACGGTGCCCTGGAAAAACCGAAGTTGAGCGGAGACCTTTCGCTGGACAGTGTATCAGTTTATGCCCGCCAAGCAGGCGCACGCTACTGGTTCGACAACCGCCCGTTGAAGATAGAAAACAATCAGCTTATCTTTAATAAGTTTGCCATATACACCACGAGCCGGAATCCCTTTACGATAGATGGCAATGTGGACTTCCGTAATATGGAGAAACCTACTGCAAAGCTGAATCTGCGTGCCCAGAATTATACTTTACTCGATGCGTCCCGTACCAAGGAAAGCATGCTCTATGGTAAAATCTTCGTAGACCTGAATGCCACGGTGCGCGGTCCGCTGGATGCGCTGACCATGCGCGGGAATATGAATCTGCTGGGTAATACCGATGTGACCTATGTGCTGACTGACTCTCCTCTGACAGTGGAGGACCGCTTGGGTGAGCTTGTGAAGTTCACTTCCTTTACGGATACCACTTCTGTGCAGGCCACAGAGACGCCGGCTATGTCGCTTGGTGGTATGGATATGTTGATGTCCGTACACATTGACGATGCTGTGCGCTTGCGTGCCGACCTTAGTCCCGACCGCAGTAGCCGCGTGGAGCTTGAAGGTGGAGGAGACCTGAATCTGCAATATACTCCACAGGGCGATCTTACGTTGTCCGGCCGTTATACCTTGATTGGCGGTATGATGAAGTATGCCTTGCCCGTTATTCCTTTGAAAGAATTTCAGTTCACCAATGGTAGTTATGTCGATTGGACGGGGAATCCGATGAATCCCAAACTGAACCTGACTGCCACGGAACGTGTCCGCGCTTCTGTCTCCGACGGCGATGAAAATAGCGGCTCGCGCATGGTAAACTTCGATGTGTCCATCAGCATTAAGAACAGTCTGGAAAACCCCGACCTGAGTTTCAACCTCAGCGCACCCGAGGATGCCAGCGTACAGAATGAATTGGCGGCAATGAGTGCGGACGAACGAAGCAAGCAGGCCATTACTATGCTTGCCACAGGTATGTATCTGTATAACGGGGGAAAAGGTGGTGGATTGACTATGGGGTCTGCACTGAACAGTGTACTGCAAAGCCAGATTAACTCATTGACCGGAAACCTTAAGAATGCATCTCTCAGCGTAGGTATTGAGGACCGCACTGCTGCCGAAACTGGCGATAAACAAACGGATTATAGTTTCCGTTATTCGCAACGTTTCTTTAATGATCGTGTGCAGGTTATTATCGGTGGAAAAGTGTCCAGTGGTGCCAATGCAACGAATGATGTAGAGTCGTTCATCGACAATATCTCACTGGAATATCGACTGGATAACAGTGGAACGCGCTATGTTCGCGTTTTCCATAACAAGAACTATGAAAGTGTGCTTGATGGTGAAATCACTGAGACAGGTGTCGGTCTTGTGCTCCGCCGCAAGATGGACAAGTTAAGTGAGTTGTTCATTTTCAAGAGAAAAAAGAAAATAGAGCCGGTAAGTGAATAATGTGAATGATAATTTGTAGGGGTGAGTAGTTACACCCGCAAACATAAAGCAAAGAAAATGAAGAAACTTGTATATATACTCATTGCAACCCTGCTTCTGGCAGCTTGCTCCACTACCAAGCATCTGCCCGAAGGAGAAGTGCTCTACACTGGACAGAAGCCGATGATAGTGGAGAACCGTTCCGTAACTCCGGTTGGTGTGACGGCAATGGAAGAAGTAGAAGCAGCCCTTGCCAAAGCTCCCAACAACTCTCTGCTGGGTAGCTCCGAATATCGCATCCCTTTTCCCTTCGGATTATGGGTGTATAATGGCTTCAGCAAGTATAAAAAAGGTTTCGGTAAGTGGATATTCAATCGCTTTGCTGCCACTCCTGTATTCATGTCCACCGTCAATCCGGACATCCGTCAGAAGGTGGCAACGAATATCCTGCACGATTATGGTTACTTCAATGGCACGGTCAGCTACCAAACCTTTGTGAACCCCAAAGACAGCCTGAAAGCCAAGTTGCAATATACTGTCGACATGCGTAATCCATACTTCATTGATACCGTTTATTATCGTGGTTTCAACGATACCACCATGCGCATCATCAATCTGGGACGTCGTCGTTCCCTCATCAGTCCGGGCGAGCAATTCAACGTCACCGACCTTGATGGTGAGCGTACCCGTATCAGCGGCCTGTTACGTAATATGGGTTACTACTATTTTCGCCCCGACTATCTGACTTATCAGGCAGACACAACGCTTGTTCCCGGTGGGCACGTCAGTCTGCGCATGATACCTGTTCCCGGTTTGCCGAAAGATGCCGAGCGTCCTTTTTTTGTAGGAAACACTAATTTCTATCTGCATGGTCCGCAGGGACAGATGCCGAACGATAGTCTTTATTATAAATCTTTCTGGATACACTATTACAATAAGTTGAAGATACGTCCCAACATGCTTTATCGCTGGTTGCACTATCAGGGTTATCAAAGAAAGCGGCAGGAATTGGATAAGGGAGGTATGCGCCGCCGTCCGGACAAATTGTATAGCCAGTATCGTCAGACCCGTATTCAGGAGCGTCTGGCAAGCGTAGGCATTTTTCGCTATCTGGAAATGCAGTATACACCCCGTGATACCGCTCTCATCTCCGATACCCTCGACGTGAATATTCGCGCCATGTTGGATAAACCATATGATGCCGAGTTCGACTTCAATGTCACCATGAAAAGCAATAATCAGACGGGACCCGGCGCCGCCTTCACAGTAACCAAGAACAACGTCTTTGGCGGTGGTGAAACCTGGAACGTGAAAGTGAACGGCTCTTATGAATGGCAGACGGGCAAAAATAGTAGCTCGTTGATGAATAGTTATGAGTTGGGGTTATCTTCTGCACTTACTTTTCCGCGCATTGTCTTTCCCCGTATGGGCGATAAGGAGTATGATTTCCCGGCTTCGACTACTTTCCGCGTCTACATAGACCAGATGAACCGTGCCAAGTACTATAAGTTGCTTGCTTTCGGTGGAAACGTCACATACGATTTTCAGCCTGTGCCCACCCGTAAGCATAGCATCACGCCTTTCCAGTTGACGTTCAATGTACTTCGTAATCCGACTGCGGCTTTTGAAGAGATACAGGCTCAGAATCCTGCGCTCTACGTCAGCCTCCGTAATCAGTTTATTCCTAAGATGGAATATACTTATACTTACGATAATGCTTCCCTGCGCACTGTCCGTAACCCTATCTGGTGGCAAACGACGGTGGCTTCCGCCGGTAACCTGACTTCTTTGATTTACCGCGCATTCGGAGAACCGTTCAGCAAGGAAGATAAGAAACTGATGGGGGTTCCCTTTGCCCAGTTCCTGAAGTTGAATTCCGAGTTCCGCTATCATTATCGGATAGATAAGAACCAGATGATTGCTTCCCGCATCGCGGGCGGAGTGATTTGGTCCTACGGAAATGCGACCACTGCGCCTTATACCGAGCAATTCTATATAGGTGGTGCCAATAGTATCCGTGCTTATTCCGCACGCAGTATCGGTCCCGGCGGCTATCCGCCCAATAAGGAGAAGAAGTATTCTTATATCAACCACGTGGGAGACATCCGTATGGAGGCAAATGTGGAATACCGTTTCCGTATTCTCGGTGACTTACACGGTGCCATATTCCTTGATGCGGGTAACGTCTGGCTGATGCGTAAAGATGAGGCTCGGCCCAATGGCGAACTCACTTTAAAGAATTTCCCCAAACAAATAGCTTTGGGTACGGGTGCAGGTTTGCGTTACGACCTGGATTTCCTTGTGTTCCGTTTGGACTGGGGTGTGGCGCTGCACGACCCCTATGAAACAGGGAAGAAGGGATACTACAATATTCCGAAGTTCAAAGATGGTATGGCATGGCATTTTGCAATAGGTTATCCGTTCTAATGGTAAGTTTTGTACAATAGAACTAAATTATGAACTAATTGTCTACCTTTGTTGATTATATTTTTTGTAATTTTGCCAGCGTAATCAACAGTGATACACTAACCTATTTTTAATAATAACTAATATGAAACCAACTTTATTCTTATTGGCAGCTGGTATGGGCAGCCGTTATGGTGGCTTGAAGCAATTGGACGGTCTGGGCCCCAATGGCGAGACTATTATGGATTACTCTATTTACGATGCCATTAACGCTGGATTCGGCAAGCTCGTTTTCGTTATCCGTAAGGATTTTGAGAATGACTTCCGTGATAAAATTATTTCTAAATACGAAGGTCACATTCCGTGCGAACTGGTATTCCAGTCTATTGACGACCTGCCCGAAGGCTTCACTTGCCCCGAAGGTCGTACAAAACCTTGGGGAACCAACCATGCTGTAATGATGGGTGCCGATGTAATTAAAGAACCGTTTGCAGTGATCAACTGTGATGATTTCTATGGTCGCGATTCTTTCCAGGTGATGGGTAAGTTCCTGTCTGCACTGCCTGAAGGTTCAGAGAATGTATATTCTATGGTAGGTTTCCGTATCGGCAACACGTTGAGCGATAGCGGTACGGTGTCTCGTGGACTTTGTGGCACGGATGCCAAGAATCTGCTTACTTCTGTTGTTGAACGCACCAAGATTCAGCGTATGGATGGCGAAGTGAAATATGTAGATGATAATGGTGAGTGGGTAGCTACTCCCGAAACTACTCCGGTAAGTATGAACTTCTGGGGCTTCACTCCCGACTACTTCGGATATAGCTGCGAGTTCTTCAAGAGCTTCCTGAGCGACCCGAAGAATATGGAGAATCTGAAGAGCGAATTCTTCATCCCGTTGATGGTGGATAAGTTGATTCAGGACGGCACTGCTACGTGCGAGGTTCTTGACACTACAAGTAAATGGTTTGGCGTGACTTATCCGGAAGACCGCCAGAGTGTTGTAGATAAAATCCAGGCTTTAGTGGACGCGGGTGAATATCCTGCCAAGCTGTTTTAAGTTTGGAGACTTTGCGAAAGCAATTTAAAATTAGGAATGAAAGGGAGTCATCGTGAGATGGTTCCCTTTCTTATTATTTTCCCCTCTTAGAGGTGTATGCTGGCTTCGCAGGCTTCGGCCACGGCGGGGTGGTGGGTGATGAAGATGAAGGTTTTGCCTGTACAGTTGCTGCGCAGGTTTTTTATTAATTGCCGTTCGGTTTCGGGGTCGAGGGCGGAGGTGGCTTCATCTAATAATAAGATGTGTCCCGGGCGGAGGAGTGCGCGGGCGATGGCGATGCGTTGGGCTTGTCCTTCACTGAGGCCGCCACCTTGTTCGTTGAGACTGGTGTCGATGCTTTGCGGAAGAGAAAAGACAAAGTCGGCACAGGCGGTACGGAGGGATTGGAACATTTCAGTTTCTGTGGCATGAGGATTACCCATGAGGAGGTTGTCGCGGATAGTACCACTGAAAAGGGTATTTCCCTGGGGGACGTAAACGAAGTTGGCACGTGTTTGCGGGGAGACTTCGAGAGTTGAGAGTTGAGAATTGAGTGTGATGCTGCCTTCTTGCGGGGTGGTGAGGGCGAGTAGCAGACGGATAAGAGTGGTCTTACCGGCACCCGTCTCACCTAAAACGGCGGTACAACTTCCGGCGGGGAAGTTGCAGGAGAAATGATTCAGTATCGGGCGGTCGCCTGATGAATAACTGAAAGTAATATCCTTTAGTTGCAAATCCGGCGTTGTCGCAAAGAACTCCGATTGCCCGGTCGTTTCGGCGGGTAGTTCTTCTAACTCCATTAATCGCTCCACGGCGGTGAGGGCGTTGATAAACGAAGGCAGCAGGCGCGAAAGGTCGAGTGCAGGGCGTTGCACTTTGCCTACTAATTGCAGGAAAGCGGTCATCGTTCCGAAAGTGATGCTACCTGTGCTGAGGCGGACGGCTCCCCAGAGAAAAGCGGTGAGATAGCCGCCGGAGAATGCGAAAGCTACCAGTGTGCGTGCCGATAATGAAAAGCGTGTGCGTCCGAATATCTGGCTGCGGAGCGCATCTTGCAAGTCATCCAGTTTACCGATATGCCGTTCGCCCTGTTCCAGTGTTTTGATAACAGTGCGGTGTTGCAAGCTCTCCTGAATGATGGACTGAATACGACTGTCACTTTGCCGGATTTCCCGGGTATAGCGGCGCATCCGTTTCATGTAGAAGCGGCTACCGAGAAGGAAGATAGGCAGGATTCCTACAACTACCCACGGCAGGGATGGGTCGAGTAGACAGAAGAAAATGAATGCAGCCAGCAACTGGACAATAGTGACAATGAAAGCGGGGATTGTACTGGTTAGTAGTCCTACGATGGCGGCAGTATCCTGCTCCACCCGGTTTACGATGTCTCCGGTGTGGAAACGCTCCAGTTCGTTCCAGCGGCTTTGCAGCAGTCGGGAGAAGAGGCGATGGCGCAAGGCATTTCCAGCTTCTACCTGCATACGGGCACTGAGCCAGGTGTCGGCGGCACCACAAAGAAGTTGTGCTATCAGCAGGGCGATGGTGAGGATGGCGGCATGAGCCAGGCTTCCGGTAGCGGCACCTGTGGCAATATCTATGACGACTTTAGAGGCGTAGATAAATGCAAGAGAGACAGCTACACCGATAACCCCGGTGAAGCAGGATAGGAGGATACGTCCCCGTTGTCCGTGGGAGACTTCCCAGAGGTATTTTAATTGCGCTGTCTTCATGCTTTATCTTCTTATAATGATTTGCTGCACGGAAAAGTGTGTCATATCACCCTTATTCTATGATTCCGGCTTTCAACCAGTCCTCTGTTACTTGGCGGGCATCGCGTGCGGCGGTGCCGGCTTCTACTTCGTAGTGTTCCGTGAGGTAGATGGCGAGCGTTTCGGCATCGAACTCTTTTCCTTCTACGCTTTTCCATAGTCGGGCGGCTGTGGGGTTCAGACTGATGATGTTACTGAAATCTACATTGCCGGTGCCGCTCTGCATGATGACGTATTCGTCGCCGACTTGGTGGAGGGTAAAGCCTTTCTTTATTTTCATGGGTGGTATATTTATTAATGTTAGATTCTTCTGAATATCGCCAGCAACCAGCGTCTTATGGGCATCATCTTTATCCACCAGAAGGAGTATCGCTGCCAGGTTCGTCCGCTGCAAGGATATTCTTTGTCTTTGCGTATGGCGGCAACCATGATTCCCATGACATCTGCTATATTGGTTTGTTCGGTTACTTTCAGGTTTCCGTCGCCCAGGAGTGTCAATTCCTGTCCGTTGCGGCGGATGATACGGTGGAAGACGATGCGTCCCAGACTTTCCCTTGCCAGGACAACTGCGCCCGGTTGCAAGTCTGTTTCGGTGAAGGGACCTACAACGATGCGGTCGCGGCGGTCCACAAGAAAGGGATTCATACTGTTGCCCCGTATGATTAACGTCACAGTGTGTCCTTCGCTGATGAGGCGTGCCACTTCGGGGAGTAATACCTCGTTGGGGATGATTCTTTTCTGTTCGTTGTTTATCATTTGTTTACTTTGATGGTGTTGTAACTTAGTTCGGCTGCTGCCTTGTCGGGCAGACATTTCAGATGGTAGACCGGCAGGTTGGCGGCAAGGAGTTTCACGGTTTCTATAACGCCGTTGTTCAGGTCTTCCTCTGCTTTCAGGCAGGAACAAGAGGGCAACAGGGAGGCGAATGCACGTGCTGTTCCTTCTTTTTTTATGATATTCTCCGGAGCCTGTTCCAGGCGGACGAATGCGCCTACCGGAACAGAATCGTTCTTGTAGCAAGGCGTCTTTCCGCTCCAGGGCGAACCGTAGACGGTGCTTTCTCCGGTTTCCTTATTATAGTGGACGATGGGATTGTCATCATTCAGTAGTTCGCATTCGGGAATAGTCTCCAGCCATAGCCGGGTGTGCGTGCTCTTTCCCGTTCCGCTTTTCCCTAAGAAGAGGTAGCCTCGCCCATCTTTTTTAATGACGGAGGCGTGCATCAGTACGGTATCGATGCAGGCGGTCCTGAATGCATACACCATCATCAGTATATTATTGAGTACGAACGCATCTGCTTCTGTTTGGTGCAAAGACAACGTGCCTGTGGTAAAGCCGGAGTGGAAACAGGCTGAATATTCTTTTGTGTCGTTCGGCGCAAGGATGTTGATGAGGTGCGAACCGGTGCCGGGTAGTGCGCTGATTCTGCACGTGGCACCTTCCCACTCGAACTCTACGAGTTGGCGGTATTGCTGATTTTCTTCCTCGTTGCTTCCTTTTTCCTGTTGAATGCTGAGTGAGAATATAATCTTACTCTTGCTTTCCGAAGATTCTTTTTCCGGCAAAAGGAAGGGGCATAGGGAAGGTATAAGTTCCTCTGACTTCCAGCCCGGAATAGAAGATGAAGTGCCGAACAGGTAGGGACCTACCCGGAATAGTTGCGCATTGCGTTCCTCTTTCATTCTTTTTTGTATAGTAATTGGGTTGCTGTTTGTTATGTACGACGTAAAGGTAGATGTATTCTTCTAATTTACCAAAGCTGCCGGAAGGATAATTCATCAGAAAGTGATATCCCTACATCTGTTGTCTATTGCTATGCCTTGATTCTTAGTTTGAACTTAGTATTTATAAGTCAGCATGATACGCCCTTCCGAAGTGTTTGAGAACACATTGTCGTAATACTTATATTTTGTATCACGTGTGTAGTTCATAAATGTACCTGTCAGATACAGTTGTTTCCGTAATCTTGTATCCAGGCGAAGCCCCACTGCATGGAGGATGGCACGCGATTTGTCGCCCTGCGCATTGAGCGTCTTCGGGTCCACACGGTCCCAGTCTATGTCCTTGGGATATCCCTTCCAGGTGAACATGTGATATAGCTCGTAGATGGTGGTTACTGAGAAACGGTCTTTATAAGTGAAGTTGAAGTTGAGCTTGCTGCTGTAGCCGCTTGCCAGGTTGTAAATGCGTTCGTCCACTTGATAGTAGTCACTCAGTGCACCACCCAGCAGTATGGCACTTAAATAAGCATAACCGTCTATTGCCCAATTCTTTTTCAGATTTCTTTTATAGATAAGTCCGCCACCTACCGAAGCGGGGGTACAGAATTTATAAGGCACCTTTGCCGAAACAGCCGAAATCGTGTCCGAATCGTAGTAATCAAAATGCTGGTACAATCCCAGACTCAGATAATGTTTCCGGTTGTTCACCAACTCTTTGGCCATCAGGCGTCCGATGATGTTCACCTGCCCCAACATGGGCTGTGCTGCCTGCCAGTTCAGGTTCGCCTCTATGGAGAAGTAATCGTAAGGTTTCGTATCCTTTGCATCGAAGCGGTCGCCGTACTCGATATTGATTTCAGTCGCCAATCCCATACCCTTATCCAGAATCTCATCTTTCAGTTCAAGCGTTCGTATGCCTGCGGAAACTTCTATACTTACATCGGGTATTCCGAACTGTTTGCCCGAAGTGGAACGGCGTCTCCAGGCATCACCGTTGATGATACGGGTCAGCCCGCGCATCGGAGACACCACGAACGCGGCAACTTCCAGTCCGAAACGTGACCAGCCTGTTTTCCGGTCGTCAAGAATAAGGTCGGACATGCGGTAAGTGACTTCCCCTAATGCCATTCCTCCGATGGGAGTAGCTATGATATCATTGGTGGAAGGATATTCGTTTTCCATGAACATTTCCCACATGAAGCTACCGCCGAAGGCAAACAGTCCGGACTGCCAGTAATTGTATCCGTTGGACCGGGCCGAGTTATAGTATAGGTTGCCATGATAAGGGTGCATAAACATGTTGGTGCCCATAGCATCATTATCCCACACAAAGCCATGCTTGACGTTGTCTCTGATGGTATGCATATTGATGTAGGCGAAATCGGCTTTGCGGATGTAACGGTCGAAAGCCCAGACGCCCATATTGATTCCGAACACCATGGTGCCCGCACGCAGTCCGTGTTTAGGGGCATAGAAAGCGATGTCGAGCGAGTCGGCAGGTTTAGGTGTGGCTATCCGGCGGCGGATGGCAAGCTGAGGGTAAGCAAAGTCTGTGACTATCAGCAATGTGAACAGAATCAATAGTAACTTTTTCATGCTACAAACATAAGGAAATTTGTTAAGTTCCAAGTATCGTTTATTTCGGAAAAAATCCCTGAATCTTCTTCTTTTAGTCGGTCGCCTACCGGAAATGTTGTATCAGATGCCGTTCTTTCCTGATATATTCGAAAACAAACTTGATATTTAGATAGATTTGTAATTACATTCTTATCGTATACTGCCGAAAATCACTACCTTTGCAGTCTTGAACGCTAAATTTCATTGACACTATGATATCAGTAGAAGGACTGAAGGTGGAATTCAACGCCACGCCTTTGTTCGAAGACGTCTCTTACGTTATCAACAAGAAAGACCGTATCGCCCTGGTGGGCAAGAATGGTGCGGGTAAATCTACCATGCTTAAGATATTGGCTGGCTTGCAACAGCCCACTTCCGGCGTTGTTGCCGTTCCCCGCGAATGTACTATCGGTTATCTGCCCCAGGTGATGATTCTCAGCGATGAGCGTACTGTGATGCAGGAAGCCGAACTTGCTTTCGAGCATATCTTCGAAATGCAGGCAAACATCGAACGCATGAACCAACAACTTGCCGAACGTACCGACTATGACAGCGAGGATTATCATAAACTTATCGACCGCTTCACCCATGAGAACGAACGCTTCCTGATGATGGGCGGCACTAACTTCCGTGCCGAAATAGAACGAACCCTGCAAGGCCTGGGATTCAGCCGTGAGGACTTCGACCGTTCCACCAGTGAATTTTCCGGTGGCTGGCGTATGCGTATCGAATTGGCAAAACTCCTGCTCCGCCGTCCCGATGTGTTGTTGCTTGATGAGCCTACCAATCACCTTGACATTGAGAGTATCCAATGGCTGGAAAACTTCCTCTCTACCCGTGCCAACGCAGTGGTATTGGTAAGCCATGACCGTGCTTTCCTCAACAACGTCACCACACGCACCATCGAAATCACCTGTGGACAGATTTATGACTATAAAGTGAAGTACGACGAGTTCATTGTGCTGCGGAAAGAACGCCGCGAACAGCAACTTCGTGCCTACGAAAACCAGCAGAAGCAGATAGAAGATACCGAAGCCTTCATCGAACGTTTCCGCTATAAAGCCACCAAAGCCGTGCAGGTGCAAAGCCGCATCAAGCAACTGGAAAAGATAGACCGCATTGAAGTGGACGAAGAAGATAACTCGGCACTGCGCCTGAAATTCGTATGTAGCAGTCGTAGCGGAAGCTATCCCGTCATCTGCGAGGATGTAGCCAAAGCTTATGGTGACCATGTCATTTTTCATGATGTGAACCTCACTATCAATCGTGGTGAGAAGGTGGCATTTGTTGGGAAGAACGGTGAAGGTAAATCCACCCTCGTGAAGTGTATCATGGATGAGATAACCGATTATACCGGAAAGCTGACTCTGGGACATAACGTGCAGATAGGATACTTTGCCCAGAACCAGGCACAGCTTCTTGATGAAACCCTTACGGTGTTCGATACTATCGACCGTGTGGCAGTGGGGGATATCCGTACGAAGATACGTGATATTCTCGGTGCATTCATGTTCGGCGGTGAGGCTTCCGACAAGAAAGTGAAAGTGCTTTCAGGTGGTGAACGTACCCGTCTGGCAATGATTAAGCTCCTGCTGGAACCGGTGAACTTCCTGATACTGGACGAACCTACCAACCATCTGGATATGCGTTCGAAAGATGTACTGAAAGATGCTATCCGCGAATTTGACGGTACGGTGATATTAGTCAGCCACGACCGTGACTTCCTTGACGGACTTGCGACTAAAGTATATGAGTTCGGTGGTGGCGTTGTGAAAGAACACCTCGGCGGCATCTACGATTTCCTGCAGAAAAAGCAGATAGAAAGCCTGAATGAATTACAGAAATCACCGACACTCTCTGCTTCCCCCTCTAACGGAAAGGAAAGTGTCGATAAGGATGTGACAGGACAGTCCTCCGGTGCCAAACTCTCTTATGAAGAGCAAAAGGAACTGAACAAGAAACTCAAGAAGCTGGAACGCCGCGTTGCCGACTGTGAAGAGGAGATAGAGCAGACAGAATCCGCCATTGCCATTCTCGAAGCCAAAATGGCAACTCCCGAAGGCGCTTCGGACATGGCACTCTACGAACAGCATCAGAAGTTGAAACAACAACTCGACTCCGTGATGGAAGAGTGGGATACCGCCTCTACCGAACTGGAAGAAGCGCGTGGTAACCAATGACATGTATCAACCAATTTAATAATACAAAAATGAGATTTACCAAGTATTTACCTTTCGCTGCAATTTGCCTCATGATGGCAGGATGCGGTACGGGCAAGCAGAAGGCTGAATTGACAGCCGGCATTAAACTTGCCAATCTGGACACGACTGCCCTCCCGGGAAGCAGTTTCTATCAGTACGCCTGTGGGGGTTGGATTGAAAGCCATCCACTTTCAGCCGAATATTCACAGTATGGTTCTTTCACCGAACTTGCCGAGAACAACCGCAAACAGATACAAGGTCTGATTGAGGAACTTGCCGCCACCCAGCACGAAGCCGGAAGTGTAGCTCAGAAGGTGGGTGACCTTTATAAAATTGTCATGGACAGCGTGAAGCTGAACAAAGAAGGTGTTGCCCCTATCAAAGCCGACCTGGAACAGATTGCCGCTCTGAAAGACAAAAAAGATGTCTATGCTCTACTGGCTAATTTGCGTAAGCAAGGCATCGGCGCTTACCTCGGAATGTATGTTGCCGCCGATGAAATGAACAGTAATGAGAATGCCGTACAAACTTACCAAAGCGGTTTGAGTATGGGCGAACGTGACTATTATCTGGCTACCGACCCTGCTACTACTGCTATCCGCGACGCTTTCCGCACCCATGTGCAGAAGATGTATCAATTGGCAGGCTTCGATGAGGCTACCGCTAAGAACGGCATGGAAGTAGTGATGGACGTAGAAACTCGTCTTGCCAAGGCTTTCCGCTCTCGCACCGAACTGCGTGACCCGCATGCCAACTACAACAAGATGAGCATGGAAGAAATAAAGAAGAATTATCCCACTTTTGATTGGGACGCTTATCTGTCAGAGCTTGGCTTGAAGGATGTAAAAGAAATCATCGTAGGCCAGCCCGTTTCCTTGACCGAGGCTGCCAATATTCTGGATACATTGCCTGTTGACCAGCAATCCCTTTATCTGCAATGGAAACTGATTGATGCTGCCGCCAACTTCCTGAATGATGAAATGGCTCAACAAAACTTCGACTTCTATGAACGCACTATGTCCGGAACACAAGAGATGCAACCTCGTTGGAAGACGGCCGTTTCTGTTGTCAGCTCTGCACTGGGTGAAGCTGTGGGACAGATGTACGTGGAAAAATATTTCCCTGCTGCTGCCAAAGAACGTATGGTTACTCTGGTGAAGAATCTTCAGACGAGCCTGGGCGAGCGCATCAACAACCTGCCTTGGATGAGCGACGAAACCAAACAGAAAGCACAGGAAAAACTGGCCACCTTCCACGTGAAGATTGGCTATCCTGATAAGTGGAAAGACTATTCCACACTGGAAATCAAAGACGACTCATACTGGAACAACTTCAAACGTGCCAGCTTGTGGAACTATGCCGAAATGGTAGCGAAAGCCGGTAAACCGGTAGACAAAGACGAATGGCTGATGACCCCGCAAACCGTAAACGCTTATTACAATCCGACAACGAACGAAATCTGTTTCCCTGCCGGTATCCTGCAATATCCCTTCTTTGATATGGAAGCTGACGATGCCTTCAACTACGGTGCCATCGGTGTGGTAATCGGTCACGAAATGACACACGGATTCGACGACCAGGGGCGCCAGTACGACAAAGACGGTAACCTGAAAGACTGGTGGACGGAAGAAGACGCCAAGAACTTTGAGAAACGTGCTGACGTAATGGTTGCTTTCTTCGACAGCATCGAAGTGGCTCCGGGTGTACATGCCAACGGACGTATGACATTGGGTGAGAACATCGCTGACCACGGTGGTCTGCAAGTTTCTTTCCAGGCATTCAAAAACGCTACGGCTGCCGCTCCGCTGGAAGTGAAAGACGGTTTCACTCCCGAACAACGTTTCTTCCTGGCCTATGCCAACGTCTGGGCCAACAACACCCGCCCCGAAGCCATCCTGCAATTAACGAAGATGGATGTGCACTCTTTGGGTAAATGGCGTGTAGACGCTGCATTGCCACACATCGCAGCATGGAACGAGGCATTCGGCATTACTGAAAAAGACCCGATGTTCGTACCGGTAGAAGAACGCGTCTCTATCTGGTAATTACTGCCACCGCGTTGGCAAAACTTTGCCACCGTGTTGGCAAAACTTTGCCACTGCGATGGCAAGACTTTGCCACTGTGATGGCAAGACTTTGCCACTGTGATGGCAAGACTTTGCCACTGCGGTGGCAAAAATGCTCTGATAACACAATGATATTCAGAGTTCCTACTTTACGAAAAATAAAGCAAAAGGCAGTAAATCCTAAACAGGATTGCTGCCTTTTTTAATTATACCTAATTTATTGTGTTTGAGTATATGTGCAAATAAACATTTTTAGTACCTTTGCGCATCAAATCGTTAATACGCAAATCCATGTCTGAAACAAAAAAAATTAAAACCGCTCTGGTATCGGTTTATCATAAGGAAGGTTTGGACGAAATAATTACCAAACTGCATGAAGAAGGAGTAGAGTTTCTGTCAACCGGCGGAACTCGTCAGTTTATAGAATCACTGGGTTATCCCTGCAAGGCAGTGGAAGACCTGACAACATATCCCTCTATCCTGGGAGGACGTGTGAAAACCTTGCACCCGAAGGTGTTCGGTGGTATTCTTTGCCGTCGCGGACTGGAACAGGATATGCAACAGATTGAAAAATATGAAATTCCCGAAATAGACCTCGTAATCGTCGACCTGTATCCGTTTGAAGCTACCGTGGCTTCCGGTGCCGACGAAGCATCTATCATCGAGAAGATTGACATAGGCGGCATCTCCCTGATACGTGCTGCTGCCAAAAACTTTAATGATGTAGTGATTATAGCTTCTCAGGCTCAGTATCAACCGTTCCGCGACATGCTGATGGAACACGGAGCTACTACCTCTATCGAAGAACGCCGTTGGTTCGCCAAAGAGGCGTTTGCTGTTTCTTCCCACTATGACTCGGCCATTTTCAACTATTTCGATGGTGAAGAAGGTTCGGCATTCCGTTGCTCTGCCAACAATCAGAAGACTTTGCGCTATGGTGAAAATCCGCACCAGAAGGGTTACTTCTATGGAAATCTGGAAGGAATGTTCGACCAGATTCATGGGAAAGAGATTTCTTACAATAACCTGCTCGATATCAACGCTGCCGTTGACCTGATAGACGAATTTGAAGATATAACGTTTGCCGTATTGAAGCATAACAATGCTTGCGGTCTGGCTTCGCGCGCCACGGTGCTCGAAGCATGGAACGATGCATTGGCAGGTGACCCCGTATCTGCTTTCGGTGGTGTGCTCATCACGAACGGTGTGATTGATAAGGAAGCTGCCGAGGAAATCAACAAGATTTTCTTTGAAGTAATTATCGCTCCCGACTACGATGTGGATGCACTGGAAATACTGGGACAGAAGAAGAATCGTATTATTCTGGTTCGCAAGCCGACCACGTTGCCGAAGAAACAGTTCCGTTCATTGCTGAACGGCGTATTGGTTCAGGACCGTGACCTGAACATCGAACAGCCGGAAGATTTGAAAACAGTAACCACCAAAGCTCCTACTGCACAGGAAATAGAAGATATGCTCTTTGCAAATAAGATTGTGAAGAATAGCAAGTCCAACGCCATCGTACTGGCAAAAGGCAAACAGTTGCTGGCAAGCGGTGTAGGACAGACTTCACGTGTGGATGCTTTGAAACAAGCTATTGAAAAAGCCAAGAACTTTGGCTTCGACCTGAAAGGTGCCGTAATGGCATCCGACGCTTTCTTCCCCTTCCCCGACTGTGTGGAAATTGCCGGAGGCGAAGGCGTGACTGCTGTTATCCAGCCGGGTGGCTCGATTAAAGACCAACTCTCGTTCGACTATTGCAATGAACATGAC
>CAMTFK010000019.1 GCA_947071285.1 uncultured Bacteroides sp.
ATTTCTCGTTGGACGTTTCCACTACTTCCGAAAAAGCAGAAAGCCAAGGACTGGCTGACAATAGCACCCCGGCTCCAAGTACCCCCATATTTTTCAGAAACTCTCTTCTGCTGATTAATGTATTTTTCATAATATGAACTTTAAAATAAAAACCGACTATATCCCTTCTTTTTTTTCAAGACGGAATAGCCACATAAAATAACAGCCCAAAATTAGCGAAATTTTGAAGCATAGAGTATAAATATCCACTCAAACAATATAAAAATCGTTTCAAACGCCCCTATTTTACTTTATAAAGTCCTTAGGAAGAACACCAAACTGCTTCTGGAAGCATTTGGAAAAGTAGGAAGGGGTATTGAAACCGGTCATATAACAAACTTCATTTATCCGGCATTCTCCCTCTTTGAGCAATTGCACCGCTTTCTTTAAACGTTCCAAACGAATGTAATCGTTCGGAGTCATGTCCAGTATACCTTTTATTTTCCGGTTAAGGCTCGAACGGCTCATATTCAATTGTCCTGCCATATCATCCAGGTTAAAATCAGGATTCTGCATATTTGCATCCACCACTTCTTTCAATGTCTTGAGGAAAGTCTCATCCGCTTTAGTCATTGCCATACTGTTAGCCTGCACAAAAGGAGAATGAGCAAAAGCAACCCGCAATTTCTCCCGGTTGCTTAGCAAATTAGAGATACACACCTTCAGATACTCCACGGAGAATGGTTTCTCTATATAAACATCCGCCCCAAGCTTCATCCCTTCTATCTTTGCTTGAAGAGTGGTCTTGGCAGTCAGCAATATAACGGGTATATGGCTATGGTCCAATTCCGATTTCAAATGTTCACACAACTCCAATCCATCCATTTCGGGCATCATAATGTCCGAAATAACCAGATTGACAGTATGTTCTTCCAATACTTTCAAGGCTTCCACTCCATTCAAGGCCGTCAGCACCTGATACTTAGTGGATAGTTGTTTCACAATGAACGACTGCATCTCCAAACTATCTTCCACCACAAGCAGGGTATATTGGTTTTGCGGATTAGAATCTACTCCGACTTCATTCTTTTCTACAGGTTCTTCGCACTCTACCTGCTCCTTCTGCCCCCTGGCGTGGGTATGCTTTATCGGAAGCGATAACAGGAATTGATTGCTTTCCATAGAATCATTCATGGACAAAGTGCCTCCATGAAGTTCGGCAAGCGAACGTGCCAGAGGCAAGCCGATACCTGTGCCGGAAACAGAATGCAGCACACCGTCTTTACACTGAACAAATGGCTTGAATATTTCTTCGCGCATCTCTGCCGGCACAATATACCCGTCATTGCATGCCAAAAGATACATCTGCTCACCTTCAACATATAACTTAATACGAATATATGTTTCCGAATATTTCATACCATTCGTCATCAAATTACTGATAATTTTAGTGAGTCCCTCCTTATCGACCGAGGTATACAGTTCTTCGGGAGAATCTATTGTAAACTCCAACCCACTCTGGCGTGCCAATGGCTTAAAGCGCTTATATGTTTTACGCAGAATATCCGCTACATTGCATTCCACAAAGTCCAGTTGGAATCCTTGTGTTTCTGTTTTCCGGAAATCGAGCAACTGGTTCACCAAGTCGAGCAGGCGGTTCGTATTCAAGTCCATTATTTCCAAGTCATCCCTGATTTCATCAGAGACCGAACCGGATGCCAAAACATTCTCCAACGGACTCTTTATCAACGTCAACGGTGTACGTATCTCATGAGCTACATTCGTAAAGAAATCTATTTTTGCCGTATAGAGTTCATGCTCCTTTTTCCGTTCAAACTTCTCCATCGCTAACCGGTGCTTCTGCTGGGTTCTTCTTCTTAAATACAACGCAGCAATGCCCAATGAACATAAGATTAGCATTGTATAAACAACATATGCCCATACCGATAAATAAAAAGGAGGCCGGATACGTACATTGAGCACACGCTCCGTATCGTTCCACTTACCGTCTCCATTGGAACCTTTTATGTGCAGCGTATAGCTTCCATAAGGCAGATTAGAATAGGTTATCATAGAATTCCGCCCCAGCATATACCACTCATTATCAAAACCTTCCAATTTATACATCAGAAGATTCATTTCCGGCGCCTGATAGCTCAATGCAGCTACTTGGAAAGCAAAGGAATTCTGGTCCGCGGCAAGTTCTATCTTGTCGGAGTAGGTGATGCTTTGTTGCAAAGGAGAGCCCGGAGTATCGACAGATAACCGCTTATTAAACAAATAAAAATCGGTAATCACCACCGGAGGAAGGAAGGTATTCTCGACAAAAGTCTCCGGATTGAATATGATAAACCCATTAATACTCCCCAGATAAATACGCCCTTTCTTATCACAGTATCCGGACTGGAAATTAAACTGATTGCTCAGCAACCCATTGGCCCGGGTATAGACATGCATGGCTTCGGTCTGCGGATTAAAGCAAACCAGACCATAATTACTCGTAATCCACAGATTCCCCCGCTTGTCTTCTACCATCTTATAGACGGTATTGTTCGGAAGACCGTTCGAAGTATCGTAACGCGTGAAATCATCCGTTTTAGGATTATAACGGCAAAAGCCCTTTCCCATCGTCATAAACCACAGGCGCTTTTTGCTGTCTTCATAAATAGAAATCACCTTGTTATAAGAGAGAGAAGTTGGATCTTTCTCATCCGAAAGGTAACTCTTCCATTGTTTGGTGTGCGTATTGTAACAAAATACGCCGTTTGAGAAAGTGGCAAACCACAGATTCCCATTAAAATCTTCCAGAATATTATAGATAAACAGGATGCCCAGTTGCGGGATATGGGTAAAATCATCGGAAGAACGGTTATATTTCAGCAAACCGGATGTCGTCCCTATCCATATGTCCCCCGTAGTTGTTTTGCAAACCGTAAAGACATCATTGGCAACCATGGAGTTCTCCTCTTTGCCTTTGGAGTAATGCTTCACCTGCCTGGTGTGCAGATTTACCTTGTTCAGTCCTCCGGAAAAAGTACCTACCCACAAATCATCTCCATCCAGACAGAGGGCATGAATATTCTTATAGATGGAAGGATGTTCAAACGGCACTATTCTTTCAGTCTCGGGGTCGAAATTAAATAATCCTTTGTCTTCGGTGCCTATCCATAAAGTGCCATCGTTACCCTCACAGATTTCACGCACCCGCCGGCCGAAATACTTAATATCATCTCTCGGATAGAATTTCTCAAAATAAGTCCATTGGTATGGATAGTAGTTCACACCACCAAAATAGGAGCCTACCCACATGCCATTCTCCCTATCCCGATAAATCGAATAAATGGCATTGTCCGACAGGGCATAGGAGTCATCCTGTTCGGGCACTGTCAGATGAGTGACATGGTCGTTGGTCAGATTGTATATGTACAGCCCCGTTTCCGTACCTGCCCACAATTCATCATCGGACTTAAACTGCAATGTACGTACATAAGCATTCAGGAGCTTACGGGATTTGCCATTCGTAAAGTTTATTTCAGTCAATCCGTTGAATGATGCCACATAGATGCAGTTATGCGGACCATTGACCTGGCAATTGATAATATCGTCTTTGAATATTTCATTTCCATCTGCATCCTTAAAAGGTTGCAGGGTTTCAAAACCAGCCTTTGCGGAATAAAGATTATCGCCATGCAATGCCAGCCAAAAAGTATCTCCATTCAGCCAAAAGCGAGTAACATTAGGCATTTCCGGTTCATGAAGGTAGTTCTGCAATTGTTGTTTACTGCTATTGTAACAGAATAATCCCTGATATTCGACTGATATCCAGATATTATTCTGTTCGTCACTCCTTATCATAGTCACGAAATCCCTAATCACCGTTCCCTTATCGCTTGTTCGATTGAACGAAGTAAAAGAATCCAATACCGGATTATAAATAAAGACACCCCCATCAGTACCGACCCAGATGTTCCCGTCAGTATCTTCGTAAAGTGCCGTGATGAAGTTCCTTCCTAAATTAGAGTTTTCATTGTTATAGACACGGAAAGACAAACCATCATAACGGTTCAGACCGTCTTTAGTACCAAACCACATAAAGCCTTTCTTGTCCTGGAATATCTGATTCACAGAATTCTGCGAGAGACCATTTTTAATGTCTACCGTCCTGAAATAATAGTGAACAGCATTATAAGCATAGGACGGCAATGCCGTCACTATGCACAGACAAAAGAAAAGCTTTATGAATGTTCGGTTCATAACTTCCTCCTTCTTTTCGAGAGTTTATTTCTTTAATGAATTACAGATACGTGTATTTATCTCCTTAACGCGCTTTTCATCCAGTTTTATCACCTTGCGGTCATACGTAATCAGGCCGTTCACTTCCACTTCCACGTCAGTGGTCTGCGTATAAACTGCGCCGGAGAATCCTCTATCTATCAATTTATACAGCATATCGGCATACTTCACGTATTCGTCCGTAGCCTCTTTGGAAGAATTAAACTGAACATAACCCCAGTTGCGGTTCGGCTCCCAAAGATGATCTTTCAGGACAAGGCCGATACCACCATATTCACCCAGAACCGTTGCACGCTGAGCGTCATACAAGAACATCTCTGGTGCGGGATAATGATGAAGGTCGAGCATATCTCCACAAGTATAATGGTTGCCACCACTTGCCGGATTCACCAGACGGGTCGGGTCATATTGTTTCGTCCATTCGGCTATTTCAACCGTTTTGAATTGTCCCCACGCCTCATTGAATGGCACCCAAGTACCGATGCAAGGATAAGAATAAAGACAATCCATTATCTCTTTCCATTCTTTGCGATAGTGAGCCTCAGACTCTGCGGTACGTTTCATCTCAGTACCATCAAAATACTTGCGCATCTGCCATTGCGGATTGCGGTCGCCACTCGGCATATCCTGCCATACAATAATTCCAAGTTGGTCGCAATAGGTATACCAGCGGGCAGGTTCCACCTTGATGTGCTTACGAATCATATTATAACCAAAGTCTTTCGTCTTCTGGATGTCATACAACAAAGCCTCGTCCGTAGGAGCTGTATATAATCCATCGGGCCACCATCCCTGGTCGAGCGGACCAAACTGGAATACGGCTTCATTGTTCAGTTCCAAACGCATCACACCATTGGCATCCCGGCCGGTAGAGTACTTACGCATAGCTGCATAGCTATCCACCTTATCTACCACCTTTCCATCACTCTTCAAAGTCACCTTCAACGTATAAAGGAAAGGAGAATCAGGGCTCCATAACTTAGCGGCCTTAGGCATGGTCACTTCTACAGCTTCTCCGTTGATACTTTTACCTGTAGCTACCAACTGGTTGCCGTCATACACGTTTACCTCTACAAAATCGGATGCAGAATTAGCATTCAGTTCAGCCTTTACCGTCAGCAGGTTGCGATCGATATCGGGAGTGATACGGAGGTTCTCAATATGTTTTCCGGCAACAGGTTCCAACCATACAGTTTGCCAGATACCGGTTACAGGGGTATACCAAATACCTTCCGGTCTGTTCACCTGCTTGCCACGGGGTTGAGGTCCTCTGTCCGTAGGGTCCCACACTTTCACCACTAGGGTATTATTACCTTTGGCAGCCAAAGCAGGAGTTATGTCGAAAGAGAACGGAGTAAATCCTCCGGTATGGCTTCCAACTTTAACGCCATTCACCCATACATCTGTCTTCCAATCGACAGCACCGAAATGCAACAGAACTTGTTTGCCTTTCCAAGCCGATGGTACATCGAAACTCCGTTGATAAATCACTTCCTGCTTCTCATTCACTCTCTTTCCTACTCCGGACAGGGAAGATTCTATCGCAAAGGGAACAAGAATCTGTCCTTCAAAATCGGTTGGTATAGCTCCACCTTTATCAATAATTGCATAATCCCACAAGCCATTCAGGTTCTTCCAATCATTACGTTGCATAATTGGGCGTGGATACTCCGGTAAAACTTGAGACGGATTGATTTGTTCCGCCCAATGGGTCTTTATCTTGTCACCGACAGGCTTCCACTGAGCCGCACTCTCTAAAATAAAAAACGTTACTAAGAATAATGAGATGAATAATCTTTTCATGGTGTCTAACTATTTTAATTGTTCGAAAGCAAAGTTAGCCACAAATTCATTTTTAAAATAACGCGATTGGCTCAATAAATGCAATAATCTTTCCATTTTTAGCGTGTTAATCAGAAAGATACCCGAAAAGTACAGAATAATGGAGCAATCAGGAATGTTGCAGGGCAACCGCATCAAAAGCCTCCTTCATTTCTTTCTAATGAACAAAATGCGATAAAGTGATAGGGCGATAAAGTGAGTGTTTGAATTAAGTTCTCAGCTCGCTACTTTTATGTTTTTTCCCTGCGACGGCTAAGAAAAATCGCAGTAGACATTTATTCTTTCCACCGTGGGGAAAGTTTCTTTCCATCACGGAGAAAGTTTCTTTCCACCATGGTGGAAAGAAAAAACCTCCACGGTGGAAAGAATAAGCATTCGTAGGCAAAGAACTAAGCGTTGGCAGGGAAAAAGAATAAAAGTGCCTAAGAAAGAAGCTATGAATTCCAAGATTTTCGTAAGTTTGCCCAATGAAATCTAATAGCATGCAGTATGAGAACACTTAAAGCAGCATTGGCTCTCCTGATAATAACCTTATCATTTCTTTCCGGACAAGCACAGACCCGCTTCGATAATCTGGAATTCAAGCAATTCTCCACACCGGAAGGATTACCCAACAGCATGGTTCACCAAGTTTATCAGGACAGAGATGGATATATCTGGATTTCTACATTCTATGGATTATTCCGTTACGACGGTTACGAAGTTCGTACATATAAATCCAACCTTTACACTCCCGGACTTTTGGTTAATAATAATGTGATTTGCGTAGAAGAAGATTATTCCCACCGCCTTTGGATAGGGACGCATGAAGGACTTTGCGTACTCGATAAGCAAACAGGCAAAATGAGGAAAATGAAGCTGGAAGGAATAAGCAAACATCGCTTGAACGAAATTCACGTAACCAAAGATAATAAAGTTTATCTGGGATATATCCGTGGAATGGCTTGTTATAATGCAGAGCTAGATACATTAGAGTTAATGACAAGCAAGAATTGCAAAGGTGAAGTACCCGAGCAAATCAACATTCAAACCTTGCTTGAAGATGAAAACGGTGATTTATTGATTGGCACATGGCAGGATGGGCTTTTCCACTATAATATAAAGGAGAATAAGTTCACGCACTATCCTCCGTTGGATGAGAGCAACTCCGTATTAGCTTTATTTCAGGATTCCAAAGGGGCATTATGGGTGGGGACAAGCGGTTCCGGGCTGTATAAGGTAAACTTCTCTCCTGATAAGAAGACATTATCTGTAGAAAAAGCTTATAAGCACGATGCTCTTAACACGCTGTCCCTCTCTTCCGATTATATTTATTCCATTCACGAAGACCTGCAAACTCATTCGTTATGGCTGGGTACACGGAATGGGGTCAGCATCATGGACTTGACCGATGAAGGGAAATTTATAAACTACCGAGAGTCGGGTTCAGAACACTATCTGCCTGTCCGTGAAGTGAACACCGTCTTTCGCGATAAAAATGGCTTGATGTGGATTGGTACCAAAGGCGCCGGAGTCTTTCATGTGAATACCCGTACGCGTCCTTTTGAAGTTTTTTATCCGCGTGGCAACGGGAAATCTTTTACGGATATTATCTCTACCCTGTATGTGGAAGAAGGCGGAGCTTCCTGGGTAGGCTTCGGATATGGAATTGATTATCAGTCGGAAGACGAGAAAGTAACCTTAATTCCCTCCAAACGCCCCTATCATATTTCTTACAGTCCATCTACCCGGGAGGTGTTGCTTGCCATTCATGATGGAGGGGTGATGGCTTGCCGGGATGGGGAGATTGTCCACCAATACAGGGCCTCGAATTGCGGTTTTATCCCTCACGATTTAGTCTATTGGGTGCACGAAGACCGAAAAGGGAATTGGTGGTTAGGCACCTATAAGGGGCTTAGTGTGCGTTATCAGGATGGCCGCGAATACTGTTTCAATCAATTGCCCGATGTCGATAAATTACTTTCTAAAGAGATAACCAGCATCATGGAAGATAATGACGGCTCTTTGTGGCTGGCGACCAATAATAATGGTATCGTCCACGTCACCGGCAATATGGAACAGCCCGAGTCTTTGCAATGCAAGAATTACTGCATTGAAAATGGCTTGTTACCAGTCAACACCCCACTTTGCTTTCTTCTGGATAAGAGTGGAAAGGTCTGGGTGGGAACGGAAGGAAGCGGGCTTTGCCTGTATGACACACAGAATGATTGCTTCCGGTCTGTTCATCAGGAATACAATTTGCCGGGAGATATGGTTGGCAGCATGGAGGAAGACAATAACGGAAACCTTTGGCTGGGCACTAACCAGGGACTGGTGAAGCTGACAATTACCGGAGAAGAGAAAGGGCGGGTGCGGATATTTACGGTAGCCGACGGATTGGCCGATAACTTCTTCAATCAGAATGCATCCTTCTATCGTAACGGGACTTTCTACTTCGGTTGCAGTCGCGGCATTGTTACGTTCAACTCTAAAATGGCCGAAGGAAATCACTCTGATGTCTCTTTATGCATTACGGATATATGGATAGACGGGAAATCATTGGAGCAGATGCCGGAAAATAAAAGAAGAGAAATCAGCCCTTTCACCGCCGATTTTACGGAACAACTCGTTGTCCCTGCCGCATATTCCAATTTCACCATATGCTTTGCTTCCCTCACTTACAATCATCCCCAACAGAATAATTACGCCTACAGATTGCAAGGACTCGACACCGACTGGCATTATGTAAATGCCTCCAACCGCAATGCCTATTACTCCAAACTATCTCCAGGAGAATACGTCTTTGAGCTACGTGCCACGAACGAGAATGGAGATTGGGGAGAAATACGAAAAATGGGAATAACCATCAGACCTCCTTTCTGGGCCACTTGGTGGGCATATCTTGTTTATGCATTTATATCCGTATCAGTCTTGGCATTAATATGGTGGGAGGTACGCAGAAGGCTGCTGCTGCGCAACCGGAAATATCTGCAAAAAGGAGAAACAGACAAAGTGCATCACATCAAATTCCAGTTCTTTACGAACATCGCTTCGGACGATGAGAAGTTCTTGCAGGATGCCATTGCTTGTGTGAACAGGCATCTGAGTGATACGGACTTTGACGTTCCCCAATTTATCGATGAAATGGCGACAAGCCGCACCACCCTGCACAAGAAACTCAAATCACTGACGGGGCTGAATACGACAGGCTTTGTACGCAGCATCCGCCTGAAGGCCGCCTGCAACATTATGGATGGGAATAAGAATATACGTATCTCCGACCTCGCCTATCAGGTAGGTTTCAATGACCCCAAGTACTTTTCCATCTGTTTCAAGAAAGAATTTGGTATGCAGCCGACAGAATACGCGATGAAAGCGGCTAAAAACGCATAATCTCCCCAGCATAAGTGAGGTTGAAACATGTTCTTAAAAGGTAGAAGGAACATGTTTCAACCTTACCGGACGATGCTTCACCCATTCCGAACAACCAGCCAACTACCTTTGTGACGTTAAAAACTTTAATGTCTAATTTAAAAAGGTTGGCCTATGAAACTTATTTTCTATGGAAACAGAAAATCGCTAATAGCGATTATGATTTGCGCGGTGCTTCTTTCCGGTAGTCACGTAGCGCATGCAACTAATGAACCGGAACCGACTTACTCTTCTCAGCAAACCGGCAAAATTAAGGGAACTGTAACTGACACTAACGGAGAAACCGTCATTGGAGCCAGTATTGTGTTGAAAGGTACTACTAATGGCACAATAACTGATATGGATGGTAATTTCACCCTCTCTGATGTTCCGGCCAATGGAACTATCCAGGTTAGTTTTATCGGATATAAAACACTGGAAGTACAAGTTAAAGGACAGACTTCTTTTAACTTGACTTTATCGGAAGATGCTGAAACACTGGATGAAGTCGTAGTGGTGGGATACGGCACAATGAAGAAATCGGATTTAACAGGTGCGGTAGGCTCCATTTCTTCCGAAAAACTTGCCGCCAGAGGTTCCACCCGCCTGGAAGATGCATTGCAGGGAGCAGTTCCGGGAGTCAACATTACCCAGTCCAACAGCCGTGCCGGCGGTGGATTTAATATACAGATACGTGGTCAAGCTTCCATCAACAAACAGGCTTCCCCCCTTTATGTCATTGATGGTATTGTATGCTCATCTATGGATTTCCTGAACCCGGAAGATATAGAACGCGTGGATGTATTGAAAGATGCTTCATCTACCGCCATCTATGGCTCGCGTGCCTCCGCGGGTGTGATAATGATTACTACGAAAGGTGCCAAAGGAGCAGGAAAACCTCAACGCGTATCTATATCATACGACGGCTACTATGGTATTCGGAAAGTAGCGCGTATGCCTGATTTCATGAATGCCCAAGAGTTTATCGACTATCGTTTCGCACGCCACACTGTCCTGACTTCTGAGGCTTTTGACGGTTCCAGTCGTAAGGGAGTGGATGCAAATGGAATTCCTCACTATGAAATAAAGCAATCTGACTTAGAAACTACCTTCTTAAAACGCGATGGTGGGACTAACTACAGGGATTCTAAGATATATGAAATGATGATGTCCGGAACAGATGGTTATGACTGGACCGACCTTGTTACCAGGACCGGCTCACAACAGAATCATTATATCAGTGCAAATGGTGCTACTGAGAATCTTAATTATCGTTTAGGCTTGGGGTACCAGGGAGAAGAAAATGTGTTCAAGCATAATAACTATTCCCGGTTTAATATTAAAGGTGCTCTGGACGGAAAAATCTCAAAAGTGTTTGATGCCGGCTTCACGGTAAATATGGCCTATACGGTACAGGATGATTTTAGTACAAACAGTACATATTGCCCCTATGAGAATGCCTTTTATTTTAATCCTTTTGTAGCACCTTATGATGCAAATGGGAATATCATCAACAATCCCGGTTCAAAAGATGCTTTTGAGTCTACGGGACAGTTCACTTCCACTATCAGTCCATTAAATGATCTGGCAGATGAAAACTATACGAATCAGACACGCAAATTTCATGTTTTCGGTAATGTTTATTTGCGGGCCAATATTATGAACGGTTTGAAGTTTACAACTACTTTCTCACCTAATTTTTATCATGGACGGCAAGGTATGTTCAATGCAACCGGAGTGAACGACCGTAATCCATCAGGATCGAATTATTATCAGATAAATGGTACGAACTCTGCAGAAGTCGAGACTACAGACCGCTTGGACTGGACTTGGGATAACCAGATTGACTTTAACAAGACGATAGGTAATCATACATTTGGCGCTATGGGTCTGTTCTCTATGTATCGTTCTGACAAAGAAATCTATACTCTGAAAGGATTTGGGATATCTGACGATATGCTCTCATTCCATGCAATGAATAAAGCTTCCGGTGATAAAGAGATTAGTTCTTCTTATACAGAGTCTACATTAGTATCCGGAGCTCTTCGACTGAATTATTCTTATAAGGGTAAATACATGGCTACTGCTACTGCACGTACCGACGGTTCTTCGCGTTTTGCCAAAGGCAAACGTTGGGGATGGTTCCCGTCTGTTGCTCTGGCCTGGCGCATGTCGGAAGAGAACTTTTTGAAAGATACAGATTGGTTGGATAACTTGAAACTACGCCTGTCTTATGGTGTTACGGGAAACAATAACGTGGGAGATTACGTGACGATTGCCACAGCTTCAGGTCCCAGCTACGTAGTATTGGATGGATCGGAAGTGCAAGGCTATTATCCCAATGGATTGGTCAACACAAAGCTCATCTGGGAAAAAGTGAAGGAATTTGATTTCGGTATAGATTTCAGCGTATTGGACAATCGCATTAACCTGACCGCCGACTTCTATCACAGGCTATCCGACGGACAGATAATGGATCGCATTGTTCCCATTGAGACAGGGGAAACGAAAGCCACTTTTAATGTAGGCTCGGTTCGCAATACCGGTGTAGAATTGGGAGTCCAGTTCGGAGTTATCAGAAACCAGAATTTCACTTGGGATTTAAGCCTCAATTACTCCAGGAACTGGAACAAAATACTGGAACTCAGCAATGGGAAAGTAGACGAGGTAGCTTCCAACCGCTTTATAGGTAAGCCTTTGAATGTACTCCGTGATTATACTCACACCGATGTCATCACCGATAAAGGAGTAACTATGCATACAAAAGATGGAGATATCCATTATACCTTGCAGGAATTTTATGCCAAATATGGTAAGAACTACAAATGGTATGAAGGACAGGTAGCTGTAAACGACTGGAATAATGATGGCAAAATCACCGATGAAGATAAACAGATATATGGTTGCACAGATCCTAAATGGATGGGAAGCTTGAGTTCAAGCATGTACTACAAAGGTTTTGACTTTTCGGTAATGGTTTATACAAAGCAAGGTCAGTGGTCACGCAGTTATTTCCATGATAAATACATGAAATGGTCTGACCGTGGCAACCAACATATGGCAATGGATTTCTATATTCCTAAAGGTACGCCTACCATCAATCACGCTACCGGTGATATAGTATATACCACTGAAACTCATTACGGCAAATATCCTTATCCTAACAATTCGGACACATCGGCCGGTGGCTACTTCTCTGATAAAGGCAGTGCAAAAGGAGAAGGATTCCAATATCAGAAGACTTCTTTTGTAAAAGTAAAAAACATTTGCTTGGGATATACATTCCCCAAGAAATGGATTGCTAAAGCCGGATTACAACATTTGCGCCTTTACGTCAATGTACTGAACCCATTCTGTTTCACGGACTATGAAGGCTTTGACCCGGAATGGGCAGGTGCCAAGCTGACCGATGGTGGTCCTGCTTCAGTGACTTATCAAATAGGTGCGAACATCAAATTCTAATTTTTAAAGCAAAGATAAGTGATATGAAAAAGTTTATATATATAGCTATCCTGCTGGTTTTCTCCGCCTGGATGGTAAGTTGTGACGGTTTTTTAACTACGGATAATAAATCGAACGTGACGGACAAAGAATACTTCTCTACGAAGTCGGGATTTGAATCCTTGGTATCCAATGCCTATGAAACTTTACGGGATATTTATGCCTCTTCCAGTTATACAACCTATTTCAATGCAGGTACGGACATGTATGCCGACGGACGCAACTACATTAATGATGAATTGCATGAATATGAAACCCTGAATCCGGAAAATAGCGTAATGAAAGAACTTTATACAGCATGTTATAAAGGAATTCGTGCAGCTTACGCCGTGAAGCATTATGCCCAAGATGCAGAAATTGATGAAATATTACGTAATAAGCGCGTGGATGAAGCACGCGTACTGGCTGCAAATTATTATTATATATTAGTCAACACCTTCGGGGGTGTACCTTTGATGAAAGAATACGTAGCCAATGCCCAGACAGGTTATCCAAAATCTGCTGCCAGTGACGTATACGCCTATATCATTGAAGAACTGGAGAATGTAGTAGCTAACGGAGTACTCGAAAAGTCCACAGCGCAAAATGGAGGAGGACGTGCAAGTCTAGAATCAGCACGTGCATTACTGGCTAAAACTTATCTGGCGGCAGCCTGGGACCTGGATAAAAAAGAATATTTTTCTAAAGCAGCTCAAACAGCAGATGATGTAATAGCCAAACGTAGTCTGGTTACTCCTTTTGCAAATCTATGGAGGGCAGATTATAGCGGGGATGATAATGAAGAATTTATCTGGGATGTAGAATATGATTATGCGACGGCAACCAATACAGTCAGTGGCGGACACCCCTGGAGTTCTTTCTATTGTAACCATATTGGCGGACAGGAAGATCACGGAAAAGGAAGTACGTCTGCCTTTATAGCAACCTTACATGCCTTGCAATGCTTTGAGAAAGGGGATGTACGCTATGAAGTGACATTCATGAAAGAACTGCCGGATATCGTTACTGCCTCAAACTATTGGTATTGGGATTGGTACAAAAACGGAGAAACTTTTATAGGCATTCCTTTGAAACGTTATTACCCGGCTTGGTATGAAACAGAAGAAGATATAGAGGCTTGGAAAGCCCTTGATCCTGAAAACCGGAAAAGTACATGGATACTTCCTATGTCCGACCACACCCGTGACCCTCAAGAGTATATGCCGGGAGAGATTAATTACGAAGCATTCGTGACTTACTCCTATGGAGGAAGCCCATGTCGTAAATTTGACGATTCTAATACGGGAAGCTACTCTAATAAAACGGATTACCGTGACATACACATCATTACTCTATCGGAAGTTTATCTGATAGCAGCGGAAGCCTATTTCAAAGCAGGAAATAATGAAAACGCTTTGACACGCCTGAATGAAGTACGCCGCCGCGCGCAACTAAATGCAGTTACTTCCATTGATGTGGACGCTATACTCAAAGAACGTGCATGTGAATTATTTGGCCAAGGCTCCAGATGGATTGATTTAAGACGAACCCGAAAACTTGTGGAATATAACAACTTATATAATCCTCAGATAAAAGGACGTGCCCAACAAGCGATAGGGAACAAATTACTTCGCCCAATCCCTCAGGCAGCTATTGATGCCAATGAATTAATGAGTGCTGAAGACCAGAACCCGGGATATTAACAGGATAACAAGGAAACAGGATGTATAAAAAGACAGGAATCCCACGCAAGTGGGTATTCCTGTTATTGGAAAGTTTTAAATTAAACAAGATAACTGATGAATTTGAGATTTGAAAAGAAACGCCAGGTATTACTGGGAATGGTTATTGTGTGTGTTAGTTCGTTTATAGGTATTAGAACTGTTCATGCAGCAGAGAAACCTGAAACAGCAAACAATGAGTTTGTCTGGTTCAATGGGCAGCAAGCTGTCACTTATTCCATATCCAAATCCATATCTCCTGTAGTGACCGTTGCATTGGATATGTTTGCCAATGATATAGAACAGGTAACAGGCATATCACCGAAGAAAGGTTCGCTGGAGACTTCGACCCTTCGTATTGTCCAATTGGACAAGGACAAAGCCGCAATAAAGGAACTACGGAAAGCAGGAGTTCCGGTAGACAGCCTTAGCGCTAAAAAAGATGCCTTTTTTATCAAAGTCACAGGCAATTCCAATAAAAAACAGTTACTGATAGCAGGAAGTGACGGACGCGGAACTGCCTATGGAATACTTGAACTTTCTCGCCTGGCAGGAGTATCCCCTTGGGTATGGTGGGGAGACGTGACGCCGATGAAACAAGAAACACTGACGGTTCCTGCCAATTATACCACCTTCCAGAGCCCGTCGGTGGAATACCGTGGAATCTTCCTGAATGATGAGGACTGGAGTTTGCAGCCTTGGAGCTGGAAAAACTTTGAGCCATCTGACATAAAAGGGCGTATTGGAGCACGTACTTATAAAGAAATCTTCAAATTACTGATGCGCCTCCGTGCCAATGCAATCTGGCCGGGCATGCATGGCATCACGACTCCTTTCTACTTTGTGCCGGGAGCTAAAGAGGCAGCCGATAGTTGCGGCATCCTAATTGGTACTTCGCATTGCGAACCAATGATGCGCAATAATGTAGGTGAATGGAAAGTCAGCGAGCGAGGCGACTATAATTACATGACCAACCGTGAAGGAGTGCAATCGTATTGGATAGAACGGCTGAAAGAGGCAGGCCCCTATGAGAATTTCTATACCATGGGCATGAGAGGTATCCATGACAGTGGAATGGAAGGAGTCAAGACCCTTCAAGAAAAGACCGATGCCCTGCAACAAGTAATCAACGACCAGCGTAAACTACTGGCGAAATATGTAGATAAGGATGTAGAGAAAATCCCCCAAGCTTTTGTCCCTTATAAAGAAGTACTTCAAATAATGGAGAATGGCTTGCAACTGCCGGAGGACATCACATTGATATGGTGCGATGACAACTATGGCTATATGACCCGTTTGAGCGACGAGGAACAGCAAAAGCGTAGCGGAGGTGCCGGAGTGTATTATCATCTCAGTTATTGGGGGCGTCCGCACGACTACATGTGGCTATGTACTACCCAGCCGGGATTGATTTATAGCGAAATGAAACAGGCATACGACTGCAATGCCCGCCGCCTATGGGTGGTCAATGTGCACGACCTGAAACCGGTGGCTTACGATCTGGAACTCTTTCTGGATATGGCATGGAATATCAACTCCGTATCTCCATCTACGCTTGTGGAGCATCAGAAGAACTGGCTTTGCCGCGAATTCGGAAAAGAAGCAGGAGAAAAGCTATTGCCCGCCATGTTAGAGTTTTATCGCCTGTGCGGCATCCGTAAACCGGAATTTATGGGTTGGAATCAGGTGGAACTTGACAAGAAGAAGTATACTAAAGGTTGGTCTCCGGTTAAAAATACAGATTTTAGCCTGACTGAATTCGGCGGAGAACTGGACCGTTATCTGGAATCTTATGAAGCCATTAAAGAAATCTTATCAGAAGTGGAACCAATGATTCCTCAGGAACGCAAAGATGCTTTCTTTGCCCAAATCAAGTATCCTGTGTTTGGTGCCGCAGCTATGAGCACAAAGATATTGGAAGCACAAAGAGCACGTTGCATCTCTCCGGGAAGCTGCGACACGACTTTATGGACCCGAGAGAGCCAATTAATGGCTGCCTGTGCCAAAAGCATCAAGGCTTATCAGGAAATACGCGACTTGACGGACTACTACAACAATGAGCTGGCAGGTGGCAAATGGAAATACTCCATGTGCCACAATCCGCGGGATTTATATGTGTTCTATCCGCCTAAAGTCCCTGTATGGCTGACAGACAAAGAAATAGAGAAGTATGCTTCTTTAAAAAGAACAAAATCATTACCTTTGGCAGAAGCAGTTAAAGATAGTTGTATCGTTTCTAATGCTTGCGATTATGCAAGAGCGTCCGAAGGTGTCATGACAATTCAATCATTGGGGCACAGCATGAATGCAGTTTCCGTACCGAAGGGAAAATCAATTACTTTTGAATTTGATTGCTCATGGGATGGAGAAGCGACACTGCGCACCGCCGTCATACCTACACAACCTAATGATAAAGGGGATATTCGTTTCAGTGTCAGCATAGATGGTGAAAAACCTCAGATATGCTCCTTTAAAGAAGGTTTCCGCACGGAGGGCTGGAAGCAGAATGTGCTTCGGGGGCAGGCTATTCGTGAAACCAATCATCGATTGGCAAAAGGAAAGCACACCTTATCCATCACAGCCTTGGATGACCATGTATTGATAGACCAATGGATGATTGATTTCAAGCCAGATAGAATGTTTTACGTATTCCCTGTCCAACCAACATATTAATATAGCATGAATTATATGAAAAGAATTATTGGATTATTCATTATTTTACTGTGTCTTTGTTCTGCAAAAGCTCAACAGACGGAAGTGAGATATCTCTCCGGCACAGGACCGGATAATACTGTGAAGTGGGATTTCTGGTGCTCATCAGGTATGAATTCCCAAAAGTGGAGCAAGATAGAAGTTCCGTCTTGCTGGGAACAGCAAGGTTTTGGAGGCTACACCTACGGACGCTACTACATTTATAAGGAACGCGAAAATGAAAAGCAATATGATGCCTACAGAGAACATGATTTTTGCGATGAATACGGCATTTATCGTCACCACTTTGACGTTCCGGATACTTGGAAAGGCAAACAGATAAGCATTGTATTCGAAGGTGTCATGACCGATGCCGAAGTGAAAATCAACGATGTTATCGTTGGTCCCACCCATCAGGGAGCATTCTATCGTTTCTCTTATGATATCACAGACAAACTGAAATTCGGGAAAAAGAATTCAATGGAAGTGACGGTGAGGAAGCAATCGGCGGATAAATCAGTTAATGCAGCGGAACGCCGTGCTGACTGGTGGCTCTTCGGAGGTATCTACCGCCCCGTATATCTGATGGCGAAACCTCGCACGCAAATAGACCATATAGCGGTGGATGCCCGTGCAGATGGTACATTGCGCACAGATGTCTATCTGAAAAATATTTCCAAAGGACAGCAAGTAGAGCTGTCGCTCATGTCCTGCGATTCACAGCTTTCCATAGGGAGACAGGTATGTGGACTTTCGACGGGAGAGAAACAGACACTTACCACACATTGGGAAAATATCAAGACATGGAACCCTGAACATCCTAACCTTTATCGACTTACTATGCGTCTTCTTTCCACAACAGGAGATGTTGTACACGAGATAACGGAGCGCATTGGATTCCGCACCATTGAATTCCGTCCCGAAGATGGCATATATCTGAACGGTACACGGCTTTTAGTAAAGGGAACTAACCGCCATTGCTTTGATTCTGAGACGGGTAGAACAATCAGTCGGGAGCTCAGTCTAAAGGATGCTTTGCTCATTAAGCAGATGAATATGAATGCCGTGCGTTCACATTATCCTCCTGATACCCATTTTTTAGAAGTATGCGACTCCATAGGGCTTCTTTATCTCAATGAATTGTGTGGTTGGCAGAATAGCTATAGCACTGAAATAGCAGAAAAGTTACTGCCCGAAATGATGTTTCGTGATGTAAACCACCCGTGCATCTTTATTTGGGCAAATGGTAACGAAGGAGGATGGAATACCGCCATTGACAATCGTTTTGCCGACTACGACCCGCAGAAACGCCACATCATTCATCCGTGGGCAGATTTCAATGGTTTGGATACACGCCATTATCCCAATAGTACGGATAACATGTATCGGTTGGAACGCGGACATAAGGTTTTCATGATGACGGAGTTTCTACATGGACTCTACGACCGTGGACAGGGTGCAGGCCTCAAAGGACTATGGTCAAAGTTTAAGGCGAATCCGCTCTTTGCCGGTGGCTTCCTTTGGGCGTATGTGGATGAAGCTATCCGCCGTACAGATACCGGACAAATGGACACTTACGGTCCTAATGCTCCCGATGGTATCGTGGGGGCAAATCGCGAAAAAGAAGGCAGCTTCTATACTGTTCGGGAGGTATGGTCGCCCATTCAAATAAATCCGTTTAAAATAACGTCTTCCTTCAAAGGAGATTTTTACGTAGCTAATGATTACTTATTCAGCAACTTAAACGAATGTCGAATGAAGTGGAAGGTAATGCGTTTACCTATTCCACAGGTGTCCGACAGCCCCATCTGCTTAGCAGAAGGTAGCGTACTGCTACCTGCGATTCAACCTGGTGAAAAGGGTACAGCCCACTTCGATCTGCCTGAAAAATTCTTCAATGGCGACGTTCTGGAATTGGAAGCCTACAGTGCAACGGGTGATACGGTATGTAACTGGGCGTTCCCCATCAAGAATAATCGCAAGTACTTTGCAGAATACAGGCATTTACAACCGGCAACAACAACTGCCGCCAGATATCAAACAGACGACAACAGTGTTACACTGATGGCAAATGGAGTTGCAGCAACATTCAACAAGGCAAATGGCAATTTGGTGGAAGTGAAAAATGGCAGCAAGATAATACCATTGTCTGATGGTCCTCTCCCGGTCGGGATGAAAATGCTTTTCAGCTCTGCTAACCTAAAAATGCAAGGTGACACTGCCATTTATACCGTAAAATATAAAGGTGCAGCCGACTCCATTGTCTGGAGAATGACACCTGACGGATTGTTTGGAATGGATGCATTGGTGCTGAATTACAGGGCAGATAACAAGTTTGACGGTGCATACTTTGACCGTCCGGTTCATAATCTCGGCTTTTCATTCTCTTTTCCTGAAAAGAACGTCAGCGGGATGCGTTGGTTAGGTAAAGGCCCTTACCGGGTATGGAAGAACCGTATCGAAGGAACGAATTATGGCATTTGGCAAAAGGACTACAACAACACTGTGACGGGAGAATATTATCATCCGCTTGTCTACCCGGAATTCAAAGGGTATCATGCCGGTCTCTATTGGGCAACACTCCAATCACAGACAACCCCAATGACAGTCTATTCGGAAACTGACGGTATTTTCTTTCGTGTCTTCACTCCGGAAGAGCAGCGCGACCGCGAAAGCCGTGGAATATCGGTAAAGGAATATCCTGCCGGAGACATCTCGTTCCTGCTCGAGATACCTGCAGTAAACTCCCAAGGGACAGGGGGTGATGCTACCTATATTAAAATCAACAAGGGTGACGAGGGCTTCAGAGTGAAACTTTGGTTCGATTTTCACTAACTATAAAGAAACAAAACGGCGAGCATTCATCTCGCTTTTGCATAAAGGATTCACAGACGGTGGCTATTTTGATACTATAGCCACCGCTGTGAAGAATTGTACAATTTTAATGTCTAAAGGAAAATTGCACATGAAAAAGAGGAAAGATGCTCCTTAAAAGAACAGATAGGAAGAATGTTTTCTTACACAATTTCTACCGTATAAGATTCTCCCAAATTAGTTAAGGCAATTACAAGAGTATTACCGGTAAAAGTGCCAGAATACACGATTTCACCGGATTCGGTATCTTTAACTACTAAATATTCGTCTTCGATAGGTGCCCCAAAGCAAATGTAGAGTTGATTGTCCTCAATATAGCCGGGAACTACGGGTAATATGGAACGAGTAGATGTTTCTCCTTTCAATAAATGAATATTGGCAGGCTTTCTGATTTTCTTCTCTTCTGTAGGAACAGACGAAGTTCCGTCAGCTATGACTGATGCATTTATAGATAACATAGTCGGCTGCAATAAGAACACACTTCCTAATAAAACCAATGATAATGCTTTCATGAATCTCACGCATTTTTATAAGATTAATAATAGGGCGAAGTTAGCCATATCAAAGCAAAAAAGAGAATAAAAACGATAACATCTCTTTTTTATAAAAGCGTGTATTTCAGCGCATTAAGATATTAAGTCATAACAATTACAGCTATATCTTACTGGATATCAGACTTTTGTTTCATCCTATGTCTTCTTTGAACAACTATCTGCTTATTTACATTGCCAAAGCAAAGGGCAATTGTAAAATCATCCCAGCCGCAAAGCGAAAGACATAAGAATATGCAGTCGTCTTCAGTATATTTAGGATAGGTTTGGCGTAAATAAGCGATATAGTCCTTATAGATATTCATAATGCTCAGGCGAAGTTGCTTCTGTTCATCTTCCAACAAAATACGCAGGTTCTGCTTTTTCGTGGTTTTCTCTTGACGGCTCAGTTGCTCTACTTTCCGATAAATAGGAGTTTTCTTAAAGATGATATTACATAATTCGGCCTTTTCATCGGCCAATCTTCTTATTTCACTCTCCCTTTGAGATATTTTCTCCTTAGCTTGTTCTTGTTCCATGCGCAATGAAGCTATATGATATTGAGACTCTGCAATATCAGCCTTTAGTGAGGCTCTGTCACGCTCATACTCCAACTGCATAATCTTTTTGCGGCGTTTCACCCGCTGAACATACCAAACAGCCAAAACAATCACAAGCAAACTAAGAATAATGAGAAAAAGCCGCTGTCTCTCCATCGCCAGTTTATCCTTATAGACCTTCATTTCTGCTTCGTGTACATAAGCTTTCTGCTCCGTTTCAGAACTTTGCTTATGAAAATAAATAGAATCCATTACGCTTGAATAGGCCTCCGAATATTGCAATGCCCGTTGAAATTCCTCTCCTACATCCATTACGTCTTTCAGACCATACAAAGCCAAAGCTCTTGTTTCCATCAGCGTATCACACAAAGCTTGTCTAAAATAATATTCTGCTGAGTCAAGATGTTCTTGGTTTAAGAATGCATATCCTATCACGATAGCGGCTTTTGAAGCCAATCTTTTACTAAAAGCTAAAGAGCGCTTTCCATAAAAAAGTATAGAGTCCATATCCTCATAAGAACAGCTCAAGTTATGATAGATCATTGCAGCAATCGCAGAGTCATTCTTCTCCAAAGCAAGCTCCAATCCCCGTTTCATGTGTTCAAGAGCAAGCCGGGTATCACCCTGCAACAAATAATTCCATCCTATACCATTAGCAACAGAAGCCAATCCTTCCTTACAGTCACATCTCATAAAACAATCCTCAGCTTGTTGATATGCTTCAGTCGATTTTTCCGTCAGCACCTGATTAGAATACAGATTACCCAAATCCTCATAAAGCATTCCTTTTATCCGCAGTTCTTTTTCATCCGTCTCACCGAGTTCTTTCAATGCTGCAAAGTAGTTTTCCATAGCCTCTGCATGCATATTCATCCGAAACAGCAAGCGTCCTTTATACATCAAAGCTTTCGCACGATTTATGCCGCTACCATAGTAATGAATAGCTTCATTCAGCAAAGAATCACATGCTAAGAGAGGAAGATATTTCTTATCCGTTGCTTCAGCCAAAAGCAGTCCGTAATACATTTGTTCGGACTTGGAAAGAGCATCGGGAGAAATGGATTGCAGAAGCTGATAACTACTGTCGGGAGAAGAGGAGATTAAAGTCTCGGCACGAAGCAGCTGTTTGTCTTCTACTTTGTTCTTATTGCAGGAGACAAGAATCAGAAAGAGACAAAGGGCAGATAGTAAGCCATTCAATCGGGTTAGCATAAAATAATTCTATTATTAGATGACAAAGAAAACAAAAAGAAAGAGATAGAGCAATAGATACATCAGAAAAGTTCAGACTTATCCGCCACATCATTCACAGCCCTGCTTTATGCCTTCTCTATAGCCCACCTTAGCTTAAACAATGATAAGAAAGAGAAAAAATAAAGGAGTAGCTGTTTTTTTCGTAACTTTGCACAGTTTTAAATACATTGAATGAATGGAGTTTAAATACGACGTTATCGTGATTGGCGCCGGACATGCCGGTTGTGAAGCTGCCGCAGCCGCAGCAAATCTGGGTTCAAAAACCTGTCTTATCACCATGGACATGAATAAGATAGGACAGATGAGTTGCAATCCTGCCGTAGGTGGCATTGCCAAAGGACAAATTGTACGAGAGATAGACGCTTTAGGCGGATACATGGGGCTGGTGACTGACCAGACTGCCATCCAGTTTCGCATATTGAACCGCTCCAAAGGCCCTGCCATGTGGAGCCCGCGTGCTCAATGCGACCGTAATAAATTCATCTGGGCATGGCGCGAAATCCTGGAGAACATCTCAAACCTGCATATCTGGCAAGATACTGTACGCGAAATCCTCATTGAGGATGGAGAGATTGTAGGTTTGACTACCTTACTGGATGTCACCTTCCGCGCCAAGTGCATCGTATTAACTGCCGGAACTTTCCTGAACGGACTGATGCACGTCGGGCGTACCCAACTTGCCGGCGGACGCATGGCAGAACCTGCATCTTACAAATTAACCGAATCCATCGCAAGACACGGCATTGAGTATGGGCGCATGAAAACCGGTACCCCTGTCCGCATTGACGGGCGGAGCGTACACTATGAATACATGGAGACACAGGATGGCGAATCGGACTTCCACAAGTTTTCATTCATGGACACCAGCATCCGTCACCTGAAACAACTTCCATGCTGGACTTGCTTCACAAACGAAGAAGTGCATCGCGTGTTGCGCGAAGGCTTACCGGATTCTCCCCTTTTCAACGGACAAATTCAAAGCATCGGTCCCCGCTATTGCCCCAGCATCGAAACTAAAATAGTAACATTCCCCGATAAGGGACAACACCAGCTTTTCCTTGAACCGGAAGGGGAAACGACTCAGGAACTTTATTTAAATGGTTTCTCTTCATCGCTCCCCATGAATATACAAATCGAAGCATTGAAGAAAGTACCCGCATTCAAGGATTTGGTTATTTACCGCCCGGGCTATGCCATCGAATATGATTTCTTCGACCCTACGCAACTAAAACACACGTTGGAATCGAAGAAAATCAAGAACCTGTTCTTTGCCGGACAAGTGAACGGAACCACCGGATATGAAGAAGCTGCCGGACAAGGAATCATTGCCGGTATCAATGCACACATCAATTGCCATGGCGACGAACCATTTACTCTGGCACGAGACGAAGCATATATCGGCGTATTAATCGACGACCTGGTGACAAAAGGAGTGGATGAGCCTTACCGCATGTTTACTTCACGCGCGGAGTACCGCATCTTATTACGCATGGACGACGCCGACATGCGCCTTACTGAAAAGGCTTGGAAGCTCGGGCTTGTCAAGAGCGACCGCTACGAATTGCTGAAGCGGAAGCGTGATGCTATCAATAGTATCGTGGAGTTCACCCGCAACTACTCGATGAAACCGGCATTAATTAATCCGGCATTAGAAAAGCTCGGTACCACTCCCCTACGACAAGGATGCAAATTAATAGATTTGATAAACCGTCCGCAAGTTACCATTGAGAACATGGCGGAACATGTTGACGCCTTCCGTCGGGAACTGGATAAAATTACTGAAAGGAAAGAAGAAATCATGGAGGCTGCCGAAATACTTATCAAGTATGAAGGGTACATCGGACGTGAGCGAATCATCGCTGATAAATTAGCCCGACTGGAAAGCATCAAGATAAAGGGAAAGTTCGATTATAATTCCATTCAATCCCTTTCCACCGAAGCCAGACAGAAATTGGAGAAGATAGATCCGGAAACAATAGCTCAGGCGAGCCGTATCCCGGGAGTATCTCCAAGCGATATAAACGTTCTGCTGGTACTTTCGGGCAGATAACGTGGAACGTTCCACGTGAAACAAAAGGATTCAATAAACGCATTAAAAATACTGATTATGAGCAAAGAAACTCTTGCAAAAAGCATTCGGGAAATCCCCGACTTCCCTATTCCGGGAATACTGTTCTACGACGTAACTACATTGTTCAAAGACCCTGCCAGGCTACAGGAACTTTCGGACACGATGTACGAGATGTATAAGGACAAGGACATCACCAAAGTGGTAGGCATTGAATCAAGAGGGTTCATCATGGGACCTATCCTTGCCACCCGCTTGAATGCCGGCTTCATCCCTATCCGTAAACCCGGGAAACTTCCTGCAGAAACAATAGAAGAAAGCTACGATAAGGAATACGGAAAGGACACCATTCAGATACATAAGGATGCCTTGGATGAGAACGACGTAGTTCTGCTTCACGACGATTTGCTTGCAACGGGTGGAACAATGGAAGCTGCCTGCAAGTTAGTACAGAAGATGAATCCGAAGAAGATTTATGTGAACTTCATCATTGAACTGAAGGATTTGCATGGAAAGGAATTATTCAATAAAGATGTAGATGTGCAGTCGGTGCTTTCTTTATAACTGATTTCATTACCTAAACAGACAGCAAGAACCTCATGGAGAATAACCCGGAACTAAAAACCAGCGAATATCTGAAAGGGATTGTATTGAACCTTCCCGAAAGCCCCGGTATTTATCAATATCTGAATACCGAAGGAGTTATCATATACGTAGGCAAAGCTAAAAACTTAAAGCGAAGGGTTTCCTCCTATTTCAATAAAGACCACGAGCCGGGAAAGACAAGGGTGCTTGTCAGCAAGATTGCTGATATACGCTACATCGTCGTTAATTCGGAGGAAGACGCATTGCTGCTGGAAAACAATCTCATTAAGAAGTACAAGCCACGGTACAATGTTCTTCTGAAAGACGACAAGACCTACCCGTCTATCTGCGTACAAAACGAGTACTTCCCCCGTATATTCAAAACGCGCAAGATTATACGCAACGGTTCATCATACTATGGTCCCTACAGCCATGTACCTTCCATGAATGCATTGCTCGACCTTATCAAACATTTATATCCGCTGCGCACCTGCAACCTCAGCCTTTCGCCCGAGAATATCAATGCAGGCAAGTTCAACGTCTGCCTGGAATACCACATTAAGAACTGTGCAGGCCCTTGCATTGGTAAGCAATCACTGGATGATTATATGAAAAACATCGGTGAAATCAAGGAAATTCTCAAAGGGAACACACAGGAGATAGAACGGATGCTCTATCAGCAGATGCAGCAACTGGCTGCCGATATGAAATTTGAAGAGGCACAGAGAATCAAGGAGAAGTATATGTTGATTGAGAACTACCGCGCTAAATCGGAAGTAGTAAGCAACGTATTGCATAATATCGACGTATTTAGCATAGAGGAGGATAGCGACGGTAAATCAGCCTTTATCAATTACCTTCATATCACGAATGGAGCCATCAACCAGGCATTTACGTTTGAGTACAAAAAGCGATTGGACGAGACTAAGGAGGAACTTCTTCCACTGGGCATCATTGAAATGCGAGAGCGCTACAAGAGCCTTTCGCGCGAAATCATCGTGCCTTTCGAGGTGGATATGGAGTTGAAAGATGTCGTTTTCACCATTCCTCAACGGGGAGACAAGAAGAAACTGCTGGACCTTTCCATTCTGAATGTGAAGCAATACAAGGCCGACCGCCTGAAACAGGCTGAAAAGCTGAATCCGGAACAACGCAACGTCCGGTTGATGAAGGAAATACAGGACGAGCTACATCTGGAGCACCTGCCTATACAAATAGAATGCTTCGATAACTCTAATATTCAGGGTTCCGACCCTGTGGCTGCCTGTGTGGTATTCAAGAAGGCAAAACCTTCCAAACAGGACTATCGGAAATATAATATAAAGACCGTAGTGGGTGCGGATGACTATGCTTCTATGAAAGAAGTCGTCAGACGCCGTTATCAGCGCGCTGTTGAAGAGAAACTACCCCTACCCGACCTTCTTATTACCGACGGTGGAAAGGGACAAATGAGCGCCGTAAAAGAAGTCCTGGACGAACTGAATCTGAACATTCCCATTGCCGGACTTGCCAAAGACGGCAAGCACCGCACATCGGAGTTGCTTTACGGCTTTCCACCACAAACCATCGGATTGAAACAGAACACTCCCCTGTTCCGCCTTTTGACGCAGATACAGGACGAGGTTCACCGCTTTGCCATTACTTTCCATCGCGACAAACGCAGCAAACGGCAGATTGCCTCGGAACTTGATGAAATAAAGGGCATTGGCGAGAAGACGAAATCTGCCCTACTCAAGGAGTTTAAGAGCGTGAAACGCATCAAGGAGGCATCGCTGGAAGCCATTGCAGCAGTGGCGGGAGAAGTGAAAGCAAGAGTTATAAAAGAACACTTCGGAACAGAAAAGCTCTCGTAACCCGCAAGCTATACCCGGCCATTTCATACATAAAGGGCAGCGTAATCATTGACATTAGTTTGCCAATGTTTTGCCATAGGCTTGGCAAAGTCTTGCCACTGCGATGGCAAAAGTTTGCCAAGCCTATGGCAAGACTTTGCCACCACGGTGGCAAAAACAAAGGACTTCACTGCCGCAGGAACAGCTCTGTAAAGGGGCAAATTCGTACAGTAATGAAGCAAATGATAAGCGATACTATCTTAATTCTCCTCCTCCCCGGAGGAGGAGTACCCGTAGGGGGAGGTGGTAGGTAAAACAATAAAATACCTATTAATAAGAACATTAAGGAATTCTTCTCTCACCTACCACCCCGCCCTTTGGGCACCCCTCCTCCAACTGGAGGAGGGGAGTTAAGATAGTCCGCCTAATTAATTGAGATACTCAGTAAATCATCATTTCATTCATAACCGCACAAGTATGAACAAATCTTCATCAATAAACGTAGTAATGAATAATCATACGCTCAAATTACAGACAATCACGAATTTATTCGTAACTTTGCAGCCCGGAAAAGATTAAAAGATTAGGATAAAAGAACATGAGAATAGTCATACAACGTACCGGACACGCATCCGTTACAATCGATGGAACTTGCAAATCTGCTATAGGGAAAGGGCTTCTGATATTGGTAGGCATTGAAGAAACAGACGGTCAGGAAGACATTGACTGGCTCTGCAAAAAGATTGTCAACCTGCGCGTCTTCGATGACGAGAACGGAGTAATGAACAAATCCATCCTCGATATCGACGGTGAGATACTGGTAATCAGCCAGTTCACTCTGCACGCCTCCACCAAGAAAGGTAATCGCCCCTCATACATCCGGGCAGCTAAACCCGAAATATCCATCCCCCTGTATGAACAGTTTTGCCGTGAATTGAGTTCTTCATTAGGTAAAGAAATAGGTACCGGCGAATTTGGCGCCGATATGAAGGTAGAATTATTGAACGATGGCCCTGTGACCATCTGTATGGATACAAAAAACAAGGAATGATGACATTAGAAGAAGCTCAGCAACAAGTAGATTGCTGGATTAAGAAGTACGGTGTGCGCTACTTCAGCGAACTCACCAACATGGCCGTTCTTACCGAGGAGGTAGGCGAACTGGCAAGAGTTATGTCCCGCAAATACGGCGACCAGTCCTTCAAAGAAGGAGAAAAAGACAATATCGATGACGAAATAGCGGATGTCCTCTGGGTACTCCTCTGCATTGCCAATCAGACGGGTGTAAACGTCACTGAAGCGTTTGCCCGCAATCTGGAGAAGAAAACCCAACGGGACAACACCCGACATATCAATAATCCTAAATTGCATGACCATGGAGAAGAATGAACCCACTCAGAACAAGTATGATGCCGCATTGGCGAAGTACAACACCCGGCTGGACGATGCAGAAGTTGCTGCAAAAGTAGCCAAACTCATCGCGGAGAAAGTGCCCGGAAACCATACGGAAGCAGTAAAGAAGCTCTTGTTCCACTGTATCGACCTCACCACGCTGAATACCACCGACAGCGATGAAAGCGTGATGAAATTCACGGAAAAGGTGAACCAGTTTGACGATGAATTCCCCGATTTGGAGAACGTGGCAGCCATCTGTGTCTATCCTAATTTCGCAGAAATCGTAAAGAATACGCTGGAAGTGGAAGATGTAAAGATAGCCTGTGTGTCAGCCGGATTCCCTTCTTCACAGACCTTTACGGAGGTGAAAGTAGCAGAGACTGCTATGGCGCTGATGGAAGGTGCAGATGAGATAGACATCGTTATCCCTGTAGGCAAATTCCTGAGCGGAGACTACGAAAGCATGTGCGAAGAGATACAGGAACTGAAAGATGTCTGCAAGGAACACCACATGAAGGTTATTCTGGAAACAGGCGCCCTGAAGACGGCTTCCAACATCATGAAAGCCTCTATCCTATCCATGTATTCGGGTGCGGATTTCATCAAAACCTCTACCGGAAAGCAACAACCTGCCGCAACGCCCGAAGCTGCTTATGTGATGTGCCGGGCCATCAAGGAATATTACGATGAAACCGGCAATAAAGTGGGATTCAAGCCTGCCGGAGGTATCAACACCGTGAACGATGCGGTTATTTACTACACCATCGTCAAAGAAGTGCTGGGTGAAGAATGGCTTAACAATGAATGGTTCCGACTGGGTACCAGCAGATTGGCTAATCTTTTGCTTTCTGAAATTAAGGGAGAGGAAATGAAGTTCTTCTAAAAAGAACCACATTCATTCAAAATAAAAGCGAAGGACTCATTCTCTTCTTACTGAGAAATGAGTCCTTCGCTTTATTTTTGAGATAATATCTTATAGTTACTTATCCCTGTCCACCACATAATCCAGATAAGCGGTAAGGGCTGTTTTCACATCCGTATCAGGTAGGGTGGCCAGTAAAGATAAGGCTTTCTCCTTATATGCATGCATAGCCTCCACAGCATATTCAATACCGCCTTGCTGCTTGGCAAACTCGATTAAACGGGCGATTTCATCGGACGTGGCAGTACCATCTTTCACTTTCATGGCTATTTCCTCGGCCGTCCTGTCGTGGGTTGCATTCAAAGCATAAAGCACGGGAAGCGTCAACTTACCTTCAAGCATATCATTCCCCGTAGGTTTACCTATCTTCTTGCTATCGTAATAGTCGAAAATATCATCTTTAATCTGGAAACAAAGACCGATATATTCACCAAACAAGCGCGCAAATTCAGCCTGTTCATCGGTCACTCCCACCGAAAGAGCACCCGCTTTGGTGCAAGCAGCAAAGAGCACGGCCGTCTTCTTGCGGATTACATCGAAATAGATTTCTTCGGAGAATTGGAGATTACTTACATTGGAGAGTTGCAGAAGTTCCCCTTCCGACAAGTTCTGTCCGAGGCGGGAAACAACGTCAATAATAGCATAATTATGTGTTTTGCCCACCTGAACAAGCGAGGTTGCCAACAGATAATCGCCCACCAGCACGGCTACCTTATTATTATAGATAGCGTTCACCGATAGCTGTCCCCGACGTTCGGTGCTTTCATCCACCACATCGTCATGAACCAGACTTGCCGTATGCAACAATTCGAGGGAAACAGCCGCGTGAAGAGTCTCCGGGCAAACCGTACCATACAGTTTTGCCATCAGCAGGAGCAACATCGGACGCATCATCTTCCCATTCTTTTGCCGAATGTGTGAGATTACTTCATTCAGTAAAAAGTTGGAACTGGTAAGTGAAGTGTCGAACAGCTTCTTAAAGTCATCCAGCTCTGCCGCTATCGGTGATTTTATAAGTGATGAGTTGTCCATGCATCGCTATTTTCCCACAAAAATAGTAATAAAACAGTTAATACGGTATTTTTTTGTACTTTTACCATGAAAAAAAGGATAAATATATGAATTCTGACGATAAACTGTTTCTTCTCGATGCCTATGCATTGATATATCGCGCCTATTACGCGTTCATCAAGAACCCGCGGATCAACTCCAAAGGGTTCAATACTTCGGCCATTCTGGGCTTTGTAAATACACTTGAGGAAGTGCTCAAAAAAGAGAATCCAAGCCATATCGGCGTCGCTTTCGACCCTGCCGGACCCACCTTCCGCCATGAAGCATATGAACAATATAAGGCACAACGGGAAGAAACGCCGGAGGCCATCCGACTCTCCGTACCTATTATAAAGGATATTATCCGCGCATACCGCATTCCCATCCTGGAAGTGCCGGGCTATGAAGCCGACGACGTGATTGGCACGCTTGCCACCGAAGCAGGGAAACAGGGCATCACCACCTACATGATGACGCCTGATAAAGACTACGGTCAGTTGGTATCCGAAAACGTATTTATGTACCGACCCAAGCACACAGGCGGCTTTGAGATCATGGGCATAGAGCAGGTGAAAGCCAAATTCGACATCCAGTCCACCCAACAAGTCATCGACATGCTCGGATTGATGGGCGACGCTTCCGATAACATTCCCGGTTGCCCGGGCGTCGGAGAGAAGACCGCACAGAAGTTAATCAGCGAATTCGGCAGTATCGAAAACCTGCTGGAACATACCGACCAACTGAAAGGCGCCTTGAAGACCAAAGTGGAGAACAACCGCGAAATGATTACCTTCTCCAAATTCCTCGCAACCATCAAAATTGATGTTCCCATCCAGCTTGATATGAAAGCACTCGTTCGCGAAGAACCCAATGAGGAAGAACTCCGGAAAATTTTCGAAGAGATGGAATTTCGTACGCTCATTGACCGCGTACTCAAAAAAAGCAGTTCCCCCTCCCCTTCTTCCGCAACTCCCGACCTTTTCTCGGCAGGTCCGCTTTTTGCGCCAAATAACGGTCCTGTTCAAGGCAATTTGTTTGAAGAATTTGCGCCCAACGGGACGGAAGAGCCGAAAAATTCAAATCTCGCACGCTTAGAAACGCTTAACCCAGACTACCAACTCATTGATACAGAAGAGAAAAGAGCGAAATTTATTAAAAAGTTGCTTACAACGAAAATTCTCTCAATAGATACCGAAACTACTTCGGCCGAGCCAATGGAGGCAGAATTGGTAGGAATGAGTTTCAGTGACACCGAAAATCAAGCTTACTATGTTCCGGTTCCGTCCGAACGGGAAGAAGCGTTAAAAATAGTAAATGAGTTCCGTCCACTCTACGAAAATAAAAATTCGGTGAAGGTGGGACAAAATATCAAGTACGACATTCTTGTTCTCCAAAATTACGGAGTGGAAGTCAAAGGCGAACTTTTCGACACGATGCTCGCACACTACGTGCTGCAACCCGAACTTCGCCACAACATGGATTATCTGGCGGAGATTTATCTGCATTATCAAACCATCCACATCGATGAGCTTATCGGTCCGAAAGGAAAGAACCAGAAAAACATGCGCGACCTTCCACCGGAGGAAGTTTATAAATATGCTTGCGAAGATGCAGACGTAACCCTGAAGTTGAAAAACGTACTTGAGAAAGAGTTGAAAGAACAAGGCGTGGAACATCTCTTCTATGAAATAGAAATGCCACTGGTGCGCGTGCTTGCCAATATGGAAAGTAACGGAGTCCGCATAGACACTGAAGCACTGAAACAAACGTCCGAACACTTCACCGCCCGTCTGCAAGAGATCGAGAAAGAAATCTATGAGTTGGCAGGAGAGACATTCAATATCGCTTCGCCCAAGCAAGTGGGCGAAGTCCTGTTCGATAAACTGAAAATCATTGATAAGGCGAAAAAGACCAAGACCGGACAATACGTTACCTCCGAAGAAGTACTGGAAAGCCTGCGCAACAAGCATGACATTATCGGAAAAATCCTGGAATACCGTGGACTAAAGAAGCTGTTGGGAACATATGTAGACGCTCTTCCCCTACTGATTAATCCACGCACAGGGCGCATCCATACTTCTTTCAACCAGGCAGTCACGGCTACCGGACGACTCAGTTCCAGCAATCCGAACTTACAGAACATCCCCATCCGCGACGAAGACGGCAAGGAAATCCGCAAGGCTTTCATCCCGGACGATGGTTGCGAGTTCTTCTCTGCCGACTACTCACAGATAGAACTGCGCATCATGGCGCATCTGAGCGAAGACAAGAACATGATAGACGCCTTCCTCAGCGGATATGATATCCATGCCGCCACCGCCGCCAAAATATATAAGATAGATATCAAAGACGTCACCTCCGATATGCGCCGCAAAGCCAAGACAGCCAACTTCGGCATTATCTACGGCATCTCCATCTTCGGACTGGCAGAGCGCATGAACGTGGACCGTAAAGAGGCCAAAGAACTGATTGACGGATACTTTGAAACCTATCCGCAGGTGCGTGAATATATGGACAAGAGCATACAGGTGGCCCGCGAGCAAGGCTATGTGGAAACCATCTTCCACCGCAAACGCTTCTTGCCCGACATCAACTCAAGAAATGCAACCGTACGCGGATATGCAGAGCGCAATGCCATCAATGCTCCCATCCAGGGAAGTGCTGCTGATATCATCAAAGTTGCCATGGCACGCATCTATAAACGCTTCCAAGCTTACAATCTGAAAGCAAAGATGATTTTACAGGTTCATGACGAACTAAATTTCAGCGTTCCAGAGGCTGAAAAAGAGTTCGTGCAACAAATTGTAATCGAAGAGATGGAACGCGCATATCGCATGCACGTACCCTTGAGAGCCGATTGTGGGTGGGGAAAGAACTGGTTACAGGCTCACTAAACAACCTTATAACTTTATTTAACTTACAATCAGAAAGCAAGCGAAGCATTCTATTCAAAATACAGTTTGCTCACCATAATATCCGGCAACATCACTGCCGGATATTTTTTTGTCATCAATATTGGCAAAAAGAAAGAGTAACAAAGCACACCGAGTTGACATTTTGACTATATTTAATCTACTATTTGTATTTATGTCAATTTAATCCGTACCTTTGCGCCGAAATAAATGACATATTAATAGAATATAGTAAGAGATAACTTAAAAACATATAGAACCATGAAAACAAAAGTATTTTTAAAAACAGTTGCTTTGTCAGCAGTAATTCTGTTTGGTAGCATTGCAGCTTCTGCAGCTAACAAAAACAACCTTATTTACAATTCGGAAGAAAGAGATGGAGTGATGGTAGGACAGACCGTTTACAAGATGGATGGCAGTGCTTTAGCAAACTATATGAAGTATAGCTACAAGTACGACGACCAGAAACGCATGACGGAAAGCGAAACCATGAAGTGGAACAGCACAAAGAATGCTTGGGAAAACGACCTTCGCATTTGCTATGCTTACCAGGGAAAGAGCCTCACTACTACTTACTACAAGTGGAACAGCAAACAAAAAGCATATGTCCTTGTTCCTGACATGACAGTTACAATGGACAACCCCAATCTGTAAAAGACGACAGATTCTCTCTTAAAAATCTAACAAATCGAACAAACCGAAACCTTTATAAGTTTTGTACACTAAGTGAAAGCCGGAATACGTGATGTATCCCGGCTTTTTTCATAACTTTGCCCACCAAAACAATATTAATTCTATGATACCTGCCCCCCTCACCCACTACATCGAAACGGAGATTATCCCGCGTTACGAGCATTTTGATAAAGCTCATAACCTTTCACATGTGCAGACAGTGATTGAAGAAAGCCTTTCACTTGCCACGAAATATGGCGTAAATGAAAGCATGGCATACACCATCGCCGCATACCACGACACAGGACTTTGCCGGGACAGGGCTACACACCATCTTCTTTCAGGAGAAATTCTGAAACAAGACGAAACGCTCCGCCAGTGGTTCAGTGAGGAAGAGATAGAAACCATGAAGGAGGCGGTAGAAGACCATCGCGCATCTACCGACCATGAGCCGCGGAGCATTTATGGTAAAATAGTGGCAGAGGCAGACCGTGTGATTGACCCCGTCATCACCCTGCGCCGCACCGTGCAATACGGATTAAAGCAAAAGCCGGAAGCGGAAGAAAAATGGCACTACCAACGCTTCTGCCAACATCTGATGGAGAAATACGCACCGGGAGGATACCTAAAACTCTGGTTCCCGGAGTCAAAGAATGCAGAACGGTTGAAAGAACTGCAAAAGATTATTGCAGACGAAACACAGTTGAAGAGCATCTTTCAACAGTTGTTTGACGAGGAAAAAGAATAAGGAATAGAGCCACATATAAAGCAAAGAATATATCTCAGAACTTACGCAACCCTGCTCTTTTCTAAAAAAAGAAGATGTGTCGAGAATCTGATAAAGCGTATTATTCTGTCATTCTGAACGCAGTGAAGAATCTCTTCTCCTGAACACATAAAAAGTAGATTCTTCACTGCGTTCAGAATGACAGAGCTATATGATAGCGGATTTTAGTTTCGACACATTCTCTTCTATCTGTTAAGTAATTATTTTAATCCTGCTTCTGAATGTATTTTCCATTGCTATAAGCATAAACATTGTCATTAATAGTAATGTCCATACTTGTAGCATCGCAATCTCCAAATAGTGGAGCGCAGACAAAACTACTATAATTACTATCATTTGCCTTACCAGCATCGCTTATAGTAAAACTACCCAGATTGACCGTACTACCATCATAGGTATAGGTTCCGCTGACCGTATTATTCTTAAATACGGCTGAATTCTTACTTACCGTAACCCCGAAACAACCAAGGAATGGCGAGCTATAGTTTACCTTATTGACATATTTAGCATCAGACACCTTTAGCGTTATATTGCTTGTCTGGCAATTCTCTATGATGAATGATTTGGCTTTAATAATATACCCCGCCAATCCGGCAATGTTATAACTTCCACCGTTAATTGTAAAATCAGATACAGAACATCCTTTCAAATGGATATCTTCAGTATTGTTTCCATTCATATAAGACACAATACCTGCCAGTTTTACAGCACCATCCGTATCACTTTCCATATTAATCTCAGAATTGCTGACCTTTACGTTTTCTACCGTCAGACTTCCATTGGAAAAGCCTATTACGATGGCTGTCCATTTGGAACTTCCATTAATAGTGGCATTAGTGACGTTCAGATTCTTAACGACTGCATTTTGTACATTGCCCAACAGACCGGCTCCAGGATATTTGTGATTGACCGTAAGATTACTGATAGTCTTATTGTTGCCATCGAAAGTGCCTTTGAAGTATTTCACGGTTTTCACGTATTCATCCTCTTGTTTATCCATGTTAATCGTTTTATGCGCTGAATTATCCCCTATTGGTTTCCAGCTTTTATTACCCATATCCAGATCATTGGACAGTTGAATCGTTTTTCCTTCAAATGTATTGTTCTTTTCTACTTGTTTTGCTATCCACGCCAGCTCGCTGGGAGCAGTGATAGCATAAATATTGTTTTCGCATTTCGGTTCAAAGGCGCAGCTGCCATCCCAGGGAATATTATTGACTATATTAAAGTCCGTACCAGCAACTAACGTTTTTTCTGTTCCGCTATTCTCCGTTACTTTGATCGTAAAATTAGGAACTGATTCCGGCTCTACAATACCGCACCATTTACAGCCGCCCATCGGAACTTTCAAAGCAGTTCCATTAGTCAAATCATCTGTAGTACAGTTCTTAATGATGACAGTTCGCGCCTTGGTGCCACTATTGGCAATATCGCCGATAAAGCCGGACACATATCCGTAAGTGTTATCACATTCACCGTTCAGGCTCAGAGTGATATTCTTTGTAGAACAATCCTCAAATGTCACACTGTCATACATGGAACCTACCAACCCTCCATACCCAAAGGATGCTGCTATAGAGGCATTTTCTACTTTACAGCCTTTCAGTGTGGCCGTTGCAGTATTAGCT
>CAMTFK010000020.1 GCA_947071285.1 uncultured Bacteroides sp.
TCAATATTGCGGAAGACCTGTTCCAGTATATCACCGGACTATTCGATGATTGGAACAAATGGGTGAAAGAGGGAAAGTTCAAGATTATAAAAACAGAAGAGGGATACTACGACATAGAACCGACACCTCAGAAACGTAACAATTAATATTTTTTCTCCAGACTTTTCAAAGCTGTGATGGAATCGGATACATACGCATTATCCGGTTCTATTGACCGCCAATAGCAAAGTGTCCCTATCAGTCGTTTCAGGTAAGCCGGGTCGTGAGAACCTATCCGGCGCTGGTGTTCTGCCAAGCCTTTCGTCAAGATATAATGCACATTCTTGCGTATTTCCCTTTTCCGGGCTTTGGGAATGGTCAGCTTCACACCGGAACTGATGGAAACTCCTGTGATAATCTTCCGACTGTGCTCCTTCAGGAAGCGGGTTTTCTTATGATTCAATTCAAACTTTTCTTCCCGGACAATCTGTTTGACCTGAGACAAGATCTGTTCTCCCGGGAAAACATTCCCCGAAAAAGTAAGGTCATCGGCATACCGGGTATAAGTCAGACCATATTTGGCAGCCAGTGCCGAAAGTTTCTTATCCATCTCATAAGATATAATATTACTCAATGCCGGACTCGTAGATGCCCCCTGAGGCAAACAACGATGTAAGCAGCATAAAGTTCCCAGCACCTTCGCAATATCAGGTGGATAGCCCATTGCTTCAAATGTATTCCTCACGCGAGGACTGCGTATGGAACTAAAGAAATCATGAATATCTGTTTTCAGCACACACTGCTTTCCCAAATGCGGGCGGACATTATCGACTATAGACATCTTGCACCGAAAACCGGTAGCTGCCGGATGAACGTTTACAAAGGATAAAATGCGATGGTTAATAGCGTCCTGAACAGGCTTCAGTTTGTCGTCCGGGGCAGAAATCATGCGGTAACCTCCCCTCCGTTTACCTATCCAAAACTCCCGGTAGTGGGCGGAAACATCCTTCAATATTTCTTTTAGCTTCACTTCCTCCACTCCCAACAAGTTTGCACACTGAGATATGGCTTCTTCTTTAAACCAGGGAGAGATTCGCGGAGCAGAAGTTTCAAAAAGCTGGCTGAACCAGCCTTTACGGGTGGTTCCGGTATTGGCAGTATGCTCCGTGTTGTCGCGGTTTCCTGCTTTCCACCTTTTGTATCCTTCCTGTTTACGACTCGAAGAAATAATCTTGTAGACCAATAAACAGGTGACAATAAATACAGCTATCAGAATTCCATTCATCGTATCAATAGGTATGAAAAAAGAAGAGGATGAGTATTTACTAATGTAAATTGTGGTATTTATACCAGAGTATTTACATTCTAAGAAAACCCATGAGCTTACGAGGCGACTGCACCTCTTTCCTGCTAAATCTTTTTCTCATCCTCTCCGTATGCAAAAATAGGCCTTTTTGGTTGAAAGCAATAATTCTATCCGTCTTTTTTCTTTGATATGCCTCTTTTCATTCAGGGCAACCGTATAAAAAGTTTGCTTCATGCTTGAACAGGAATGAGTATAAGTGTTCTCATTTTGCGAACTTTAGACCAATCTTATGACCCTCCACGTACCCGGTCCGTATCAAAGCTGTACCTGGTCCGTGTCAAGTCCAAGCGTAAGGATACGGAGATGATACGGACCTGATACGGTTCGGGTATGGGGAAAGCAGGACAAATAGACCAAAAAATGAATTCATCCTTTTCGGAGCGATTATAAATAAGAATTTTAATGCATTTGTCCTGATTTAGTTGCTTTGCAGAAACAGCCTTCCAAATGGTCGTTCACAAAGCCTGCCGCCTGCAAAAAAGCATAGCAGATAGTGGAGCCAAAGAACTTAAAGCCTCGCCTTTTCATGTCTTTACTCATAGCATCCGACTCGGGAGATGTGGCAGGAATCTGACTTAGAGACTTAAAGTTGTTGACAATGGGTGGCTGTTGGGAAAAAAATGATAAGATATACTTGTAGAAACTACCGAACTCCTGCTGAATAGCCATAAATAGTTTCGCATTATGGATGGTGCTATTGATTTTTAACCGGTTTTTGACGATTCCATCAAATTTCATCAATCGTTCAATGTCTTCTGATGTCATTTGCGCCACTTTCTCCACATCAAAGTGATGAAAAGCTTCCCGGTATCCTTCACGCTTTCGGAGGATAGTAATCCAAGATAGCCCCGCCTGGGCACTTTCGAGTACAAGAAACTCAAACAGGGATTTGTCATCGGTGACGAGTTTGCCCCATTCTTCATCATGGTATTTTATGTACAGTTCGTCTGTTCCGGCCCAACCACAACGTGCATTTATTAAATCTTCCATGCTTTTTTATGTTAATAGAAACTCAACAAAGATATATTTTCTAACTCAAAGCAAAGCCATATCCTAAAAATTATCCCTACTTTTGCGGAACAATAAAGAATTATTAACACAATAGGCAAGCTTTCTAATGAGTACACCCAAACATCCCAAAGGTCTTTACCTCATCTTCGCTACCAGCACGGCAGAACGTTTCAGCTACTATGGTATGCGGGCTATCTTTATCCTGTTTTTAACCCAGGCACTCCTGTTCGACAAGGAACACGCCGCTTCCATCTACGGCAGCTACACCGGAATGGTCTATCTGACGCCGCTTATCGGCGGATATATTGCTGATAAGTACTGGGGCATCCGGCGCTCCGTATTCTGGGGAGCAATGATGATGGCAGTGGGGCAATTCCTAATGTTCTTCAGCGCCTCCATGCTGGATACCAAAGAACTATCCCATTGGCTGATGTATGGCGGACTCGCCTTTCTCATATTGGGAAACGGCTGTTTCAAACCTACCGTAACGACATTGGTGGGACAACTCTACGAACCGGGAGACAAACGACTGGACTCTGCTTATACCATATTCTATATGGGAGTGAATGTAGGTTCTTTCTTTGCCCCGTTAGTTTGTGGTTATTTCGGTGAAACTGGTGATCCGAATGACTTCAAATGGGGATTCCTAATTGCGGCAATCGTTACCGTATTTACAGTTATTCTATTCCAAACGCAGAAGAATAAATATCTGATCGGACCTGACGGACAGCAACTAGGCATTATACCGGATGCCAAGCGTGAATATCGCAAAGAGAGCAAAACTGCTCAACAAACTGCAATAGATAAAGATAAGAAAACCCGTAATTACCTGCTTCTCGCAGTATTAACCATTGCTCTTGCCGCCTTCTTTTATTGGTGTTTTGGCAATGATTGGTTCAGCATCGGCATCTTTACCGCTTGTATTGTATTCCCTGTCAGCATCCTGCTGGATGGTTCGCTCACCAAGATAGAACGCAGCCGTATCTTTGTCATCTACATCATTGCCTTTTTCGTTATCTTCTTCTGGGCAGCCTATGAACAGGCAGGTGCTTCATTGACACTCTTTGCATCGGAACAAACCAACCGAGTCATCCTCGGCTGGGAAATGCCTGCTTCATGGATACAGTCTTTTAATCCGTTCTTCGTAGTAATTCTGGCGGCAATCATGCCGGGGGTATGGGGCTTCCTCAACAAACGAGGAATGGAACCTGCCTCTCCCACAAAACAAGCCATCGGTTTGTTATTGCTCTCTTTAGGCTATTTAGTTATCTGCTTCGGAGTGAAAGATGTGCAACCGGGTATAAAAGTCAGCCTCATTTGGCTCACGGGACTCTATTTCATTCATACCATGGGCGAGATATGCCTCTCCCCCATCGGGCTGTCTATGGTAAATAAACTGACACCACTCCGTTTTGCTTCGCTGATGATGGGTATCTGGTATCTTTCTATGGCCACAGCTAATAAATTTGCAGGCACTCTTACCGGCCTTTATCCCGAACCCGGAAAAGTGAAAACATTGCTTGGATACCCCATTGAGACGATGTTCGACTTCTTTATGGTATTCGTCATTATGTCCGGCATTGCCTCCCTTATCCTCTTCCTGCTTTCAAAGAAATTGCAGAAGATGATGCATGGAGTGGAATAAAAATCGTATTTTTGTGCCAATTTTTAAAATCTATCCCTTATGGACACTATACAAATAAAAGACAAGAAGTTCACTGTCTCCATCAAGGAACAGGATATTCTGAAAGAAGTAGCCCGCGTTGCGAATGAAATCAACTGCGACCTGGCAGGAAAAAATCCTCTGTTTCTCAGCGTATTGAACGGTTCGTTCATGTTTACCGCTGACTTAATGAAGCTTATCACCATTCCTTGCGAGATTTCTTTCGTGAAACTGGCTTCTTATCAAGGTGTGTCCTCTACCGGAACCATCAAGGAAGTCATCGGCATCACCGAAGACCTCACAGACCGTACGGTAGTAATTGTGGAAGATATTGTAGATACAGGGCTGACCATGCAACGCCTTTTGGAAACTTTGGGTACACGCAATCCGAAAGAAATCCACATCGCCTCGCTATTGGTGAAACCGGATAAACTGAAAGTGGACCTCAACATTGAATACGTGGCAATGGAAATCCCCAATGATTTCATTGTAGGCTACGGATTGGATTACGACGGTTTCGGACGTAACTACCCGGACATTTATACGGTAGTGGATTAAGAGAATCAGAAACAGGCTTAAAAGCATGATTTGTACAAGCGAATTTTGAATTAGGTATAATATAGTAACAGTTAAATTGTAAATCACAAATGTTGAACATTGTAATTTTCGGTGCTCCCGGTTCAGGAAAGGGAACACAAAGTGAGAAAATCGTAGAAAAGTACGGTATTAACCACATCTCTACCGGCGACGTGCTGCGTGCAGAAATCAAGAACGGTACGGAACTGGGCAAAACAGCTAAAAGTTATATCGACCAAGGTCAGTTAATCCCTGATGAATTGATGATTGACATCCTTGCAAGTGTATTCGATAGCTTTCAGGATAGCAAAGGTGTTATCTTCGACGGTTTCCCCCGTACCATTGCACAGGCAGAGGCACTGAAAAAGATGCTTGCTGAAAGAAAACAGGGCGTCAGCGTGATGCTCGACCTCGATGTGCCTGAAGAAGAACTGATGGTTCGCCTCATCAAACGCGGTAAGGATTCCGGCCGTGCCGATGATAACGAAGAAACAATCAAAAAACGTCTGGCTGTTTATCATTCACAGACTTCTCCGCTGATTGACTGGTACAAGCAGGAAGGACAATACCAGCACATCAAAGGTTTGGGTAAACTGGAAGAAATCTTCGCTGACGTTTGCACAGCGATAAATTCTTCAGTAGTTAGTAGTAAGTAGTTAGTAGCTAGTAGAAATGCCTGCACAATCATTTGAGAATCTAGTAGTTTGGCAAAAAGCTCATCAATATGTACTATGCATATACCGGATTACAAAAGGATTTCCGAAAGATGAGTTGTTTGCTCTAGTCAATCAGATGCGCAGGGCTTCTGCTTCTATTACCGCTAATATCGCAGAAGGTTTTGTCAGAGAAGGACAAAAAGACAAGTTACACTTTTATAATATATCTCAGGGGTCATTAGAAGAAACCAAGAACTTCATTATTCTTTCTAAAGACTTGGGATATATGTCTGAAGAGAACAAAACACAACTTCTGGCACAAGCCTGCGAAGTTGGTCGTCTTTTAAATGCTTATCGTCAAGGCCTGATGAAATATTACTAAAACTATCTACTACTAACTACTTATTACTAACTACTAACTACTTTTAAGATTATGGCTGAATCGAATTTTGTTGACTACGTAAAGATATATTGCCGCTCCGGAAAGGGCGGACGAGGCTCTACGCACATGAGGCGCGAGAAATACATACCCAACGGAGGCCCCGACGGAGGTGACGGAGGACGAGGAGGTCATATCATCCTGCGTGGTAACCGTAACTACTGGACATTGCTGCATTTGCGTTATGACCGCCATGCGTTGGCAGGACACGGAGAATCCGGTTCCAAGAACCGTAGTTTCGGTAAGGATGGAGAAGATAAAGTGATTGAAGTTCCTTGCGGCACAGTAGTGTATAATGCTGAAACGGGTGAATACATCTGTGACGTCACTGAGCACGGACAAGAAGTAATCTTGCTGAAAGGCGGACGAGGCGGTCAGGGCAACAGCCACTTCAAGACAGCTACCCGTCAGGCTCCCCGCTTTGCACAGCCGGGCGAACCGATGCAAGAAATGACCGTAATCATGGAGTTGAAACTCCTGGCAGACGTAGGTCTGGTAGGTTTTCCAAATGCCGGAAAATCAACCTTGCTTGCTTCCGTATCTGCTGCCAAACCCAAGATAGCCAATTATCCTTTTACCACCCTGGAGCCTAATCTGGGCATTGTCTCCTATCGTGACGGTAAATCATTCGTCATGGCAGACATTCCCGGTATCATCGAAGGAGCCAGTGCCGGAAAAGGGTTGGGACTGCGCTTTCTGCGACACATCGAGCGTAATTCTTTGTTGCTCTTCATGGTGCCTGCCGATAGCGACGACATCCGTAAAGAATACGAAATCCTGCTGAACGAACTGAGTACTTTCAACCCTGAAATGCTGGATAAGCAACGGGTACTTGCCATCACCAAGAGCGATATGCTCGACCAGGAATTAATGGACGAGATAGAGCCTACGCTGCCCGAAAACGTTCCACACGTATTCATTTCTTCCATTACAAGCATGGGACTTTCCGTACTGAAAGATATTCTGTGGGAAGAACTGAACAAGGATAGCAACAAGATAGAAGCTATTGTTCACCGTCCGAAAGATGTAAGCAAACTCCAGGAGGAACTGAAGGCCATGGGTGAAGACGAAGACCTCAGCTATGAATACGTAGAAGACGACGAGGATGTGGAAGACCTGGAAGACTTTGAGTATGAGGAGGAAGACTGGGAGGATGACAAGCAATGATTGCTTTGACAGAAGATAAAAGAATGTTGGGATACGGGGTTATGACACCGTACTCCAACATTTTTTGTTTTGCAACTACCCGCCGGGGAGGTTTCAGTGAAGGAAATTATTCCTCTTTCAACTGTACGCCTTACACCGGGGATGATGCGGAATGTGTCCGTCGCAATCAGGAATTGCTTTGCAGTTCCATGCCTCAACAGCCGAAAGAATTGGTTATTCCTTTTCAAACGCACAGCACAAAAGTCTTCGTCATTGACGGGACGTATCTGCAAGCTCCCAATGAAGAGCGCATCGCGATGCTTCAAGGAGTGGACGCACTGATAACCCGTGAGCCGGGTTGCTGCATCTGCATTTCTACGGCAGATTGTATTCCCATCTTACTTTACGACCGCAAGAACCAAGTGGTAGCTGCCGCCCATGCCGGTTGGCGGGGAACAGTGAATTACATAGCAGGGCATACACTCGACAGGATGCGGGCATTTTACGGCACGGATGGAAAAGACGTGATAGCCTGTATCGGCCCCGGCATCTCCCTACCCTCTTTTGAAGTAGGTGAAGAAGTGTACGAGGCTTTCCGCACGAATGGTTTTGCCATGGATTACATTTCGGAATGGAAATCGGAGACACATAAGCACCACATTGACCTCTGGGCTGCAAACAGGATGCAATTACTTGACTTCGGGGTGCCCGGAGAACAGATAGAAACATCGGGGATATGCACTTATATGGAGCATGAAGAGTTTTTCTCTGCAAGACGATTGGGCATTAAGTCCGGACGTATACTGTCGGGGATAATGATAAAGATTTGAATATATGTACAACATTACCATATCAGAAGAGATAAAGAGCACCTGCCCCATCTTTAAGGGTGCAGCCGTTTATGCAGAAGTCACCAATACCGCTTTCTGCGAAGGACTTTGGGAAGAAATAAACACCTTCACTAAAGAGCTGACTTCTACCACCCAACCGGAAGACATTAAGCAGCAACCCGCTATTGCAGCTACCCGAGAAGCCTATAAACGCTGTGGCAAAGATCCCAGCCGTTATCGTCCATCTGCTGAGGCCCTGCGTCGCCGGTTGATGCGCGGAATAGACCTTTATCAGATAGACACACTGGTGGACCTGATTAACCTGGTTTCCCTGCGTACAGGTTATTCCATCGGAGGTTTTGATGCAGACAAGATACAGGGAAGCAATCTTGAGTTAGGTATAGGTCATGCCGAAGAAGCTTTCGAAGGCATCGGACGTGGAGTGCTGAATATCGAAGGGCTTCCCGTGTACCGTGATGCCATTGGCGGCATCGGTACTCCTACCAGCGACCACGAACGTACCAAAATGGATTTGGGTACCAAACATATTCTTGCCATCGTGAACGGCTACAGCGGACAGGAAGGCCTGCGCGAAGCTGCCGGAATGATTCAAGAGCTATTAAAAAAGTATGCATCATCCGATGGAGGAGAAATCATCTATTTCGAATAAAAGCAAAGCCTTAAATCATGAACATACTCTATTTATTATTATCCGTACTATTGTCCATCACTCCACCGGAGGAGAAGCCGAGCTTCACTCCTATGGAAATCAACCATATCCGCGTTGCCACACCCGAGCTTTTCGCCAACAATAAGTTATTAGAATTGCATCTGGAACAAATACCCGATACCGCCTATTGTTTTCCGCTTCCCGGAGGTAAAGTAATCTCTCCGTATGGACGCGGAGGGGGGCGCCATTCCGGCATAGACATTAAGACTTGTGCGAAAGATACCATCCGTAGTGCCTTCGACGGTGTTGTACGGATGTCAAAACCCTATAGCGCTTACGGCAATGTGATCGTCGTGCGCCACCCTTCGGGACTGGAAACCATATACAGCCATAACTTCAAGAATCTCGTTCAGAGTGGTGATGCTGTAAAGGCAGGGCAAGCCATCGCACTGACTGGACGCACCGGTCGCGCAAGCACCGAACACCTGCACTTCGAAACCCGCATTAACGGCCAGCATTTCAACCCTAATCTCATTTTCGATTTCAAAGAAAGGACACTCCGCAAAGAATGTATTCATTGCACCAAGAATGGGAATAGGGTCACTGTGAAGCCTGCAACAAAAAAAACAGCCGGAACTACTTAAGTATCCAAACGTTTCACTAAATTTGCAACTGTTTTACCTATTAAAACGACATGAACTTATAAACAATTCAATGATAGAAAAACTGATTGTTCTCGAGGATATCGACCCGGTTATCTTTTATGGCGTAAATAACGCCAATATGCAGTTGATAAAAGCTTTGTACCCCAAACTACGCATTGTTGCACGCGGCAATGTCATCAAAGTATTGGGAGATGAGGAGGAGATGTGCGCATTCGAAGAAAACATCACCAAACTGGAAAAGTACTGCGCCGAATACAACTCGCTGAAGGAAGAGGTTATCATCGATATCATCAAAGGGAATGCACCGCAAGCGGAAAAGTCGGGCAACGTCATCGTATTCAGCGTGACGGGCAAACCGATTATCCCCCGCAGCGAGAACCAGATGAAACTGGTGGAAGGCTTTGCCAAGAACGACATGGTATTTGCCATCGGTCCCGCCGGCTCCGGAAAGACATACACCGCTATTGCTCTTGCCGTACGTGCCCTTAAAAATAAAGAGATAAAGAAAATCATCCTCAGCCGCCCTGCTGTAGAAGCCGGCGAAAAGCTCGGTTTCCTGCCCGGCGACATGAAGGATAAGATAGACCCGTATTTGCAACCGCTATACGATGCCTTGCAGGATATGATTCCAGCAGCCAAACTGAAAGAATATATGGAACTGAACATTATCCAGATTGCTCCCCTCGCCTTCATGCGCGGACGCACACTGAATGATGCAGTCGTTATTTTGGATGAGGCGCAAAACACCACCACCCAGCAAATCAAGATGTTTCTTACCCGTATGGGTATGAATACCAAAATGATCGTGACGGGTGACATGACGCAGATTGACTTGCCGACTTCCCAGACATCGGGATTGGTGCAAGCGCTCCGCATCCTGAAAGGTGTAAAAGGTATCAGTTTTGTAGAGCTGAATAAGAAAGACATTGTGCGCCATCAATTGGTGACTCGCATTGTAGACGCCTACGAAAAGTTTGACAAAGAAGCTAAAGCTGAACGGGAAAGTCGGAGAAGCGATAAAAGTAAAGACATAGTTCAATAACAATATTATAGTTATGAAAGCATTAACAAAAACTGATTTTAATTTTCCAGGACAGAAAAGTGTGTACCATGGAAAAGTACGCGATGTTTATAACATCAATGGTGAAAAACTGGTCATGGTAGCAACTGACCGTATCTCTGCATTCGACGTTGTTTTGCCGAAAGGTATCCCCTTCAAAGGACAAATGCTGAACCAGATTGCAGCCAAGTTCCTGGATGCCACCAACGACATCTGCCCCAACTGGAAAACAGCTACGCCCGACCCTATGGTAACGGTAGGTGTAATGTGCGAAGGTTTCCCTATCGAAATGATTGTACGCGGTTACCTTTGCGGTAGCGCATGGCGTACTTACAAAAGCGGTATACGCGAAATCTGCGGTGTGAAACTTCCCGAAGGAATGAAAGAAAACCAGAAGTTCCCCGAACCTATCATCACCCCGACTACAAAAGCTGAAATCGGCGAACACGATGCAGATATCTCCAAAGAAGAAATCCTGGCGCAAGGTCTGGCTACTCCCGAAGAATACGCTATATTGGAGAAATATACCATGGCCCTCTTCAAAAGAGGAACAGAAATCGCAGCAGAACGCGGTTTGATTCTGGTAGACACAAAGTATGAATTCGGCAAACATAACGACACCATCTACCTGATGGATGAGATTCATACTCCTGACTCCAGCCGTTACTTCTACACTGAAGGTTATCAGGAACGCTTTGAAAAAGGCGAAGCACAGAAGCAACTCTCCAAAGAGTTTGTACGCGAATGGCTAATGGATAATGGTTTCCAAGGCAAAGAAGGACAACAGGTTCCTGAAATGACAGACGAAATCGTGGCTTCTATCAGCGAACGTTACATCGAATTGTACGAACACATCACAGGTGAGAAGTTCGTAAAAGAAGATACGAGCAATATCGCTGAACGCATAAACAAAAACGTTACCACGTTTTTAAATGAATAATTAAGGAATGAAAGAATGAAAACATAGACAACGAACTTTTCATTCTTTCATTATTAATTCTTTAATTTGAAACCCATGAACTACCCCCAGGAACATATCAAACCCTACGGTGAGGACGGAAAGAAGAGTGAACAGGTAGAAGAAATGTTCGACAACATTGCTCCTGCCTACGACAAGCTGAACCATACCCTTTCGCTTGGCATTGACCGCAGTTGGCGCCGGAAAGCAATCAAATGGTTAAAGCCTTTCCAGCCGAAGCGCATCATGGACGTGGCCACCGGTACTGGTGACTTCGCCATCCTTGCCTGCCGCGAGTTGCAGCCCGACGAACTGATAGGCACCGACATCTCGGAAGGAATGATGAACGTGGGGCGTGAAAAAGTAAAACAGGCGCACCTCTCGGACAAGATTTCTTTTGCCCGGGAGGATTGCACCTCTCTCTCATTTGCCGATGAAACGTTTGATGCCGTAACCGTAGCGTTCGGTATCCGCAATTTCGAAGGACTGGACAAGGGACTGGCGGAAATGTGCCGCGTACTGAATCACGGAGGACATCTCGTCATTCTGGAACTCTCCACGCCGGACCGTTTCCCAATGAAACAGCTCTTCACCATCTACTCCAAAGTAGTCATCCCTCTGCTCGGCAAATGCCTGTCAAAAGACAACAGTGCCTACACCTACCTTCCCCAAAGCATCCGTGCTTTCCCGCAAGGCGAAGTGATGCAGGAGGTTATCCGCAAGGCAGGTTTCAGCCAGGTAAACTTCCGGAGGCTGACATTCGGTATATGCACTCTTTATACTGCGACTAAGTAGAGTGATAGAGTGATATCACATTACCGCTCTACCACCTTATATATAGTATTATTAACGTTAGCACACTAAGAGAATTATGCAGAAATATGGTTTAATAGGCTATCCGCTGAAACATTCGTTTTCTATCGGATATTTCAATGAGAAGTTCAAGTCGGAAAACATCGATGCTGAATACGTGAACTTTGAAATACCCAGCATCAACGATTTTATGGAAGTCATAGGGGAAAATTCCAACCTCTGCGGACTCAACGTGACCATTCCTTATAAGGAACAAGTCATCCCTTACCTTGACGAACTGGACAAAGACACCGCTAAAATAGGCGCAGTCAATGTCATCAAAATCATCCGCCAGCCGAAAGGGAAAGTTAAGCTCGTCGGCTACAATTCGGACATCATCGGATTCACACAGTCCATTGAGCCTTTGCTGCAACCCCATCACAAGAAAGCACTGATTCTGGGCACAGGCGGTGCATCCAAAGCCGTATTCCACGGCCTTGCCAATCTGGGTATCGAAGGCGTATTCGTATCGCGTACGAAAAAAGGATCGGAATACCTTACTTACGAAGAACTGACACCGGAGGTCATGCAGGAATATACGGTCATCGTTAACTGTACGCCTGTAGGTATGTATCCTAAAGTGGATTTCTGCCCGAACATCCCTTATGAACTATTAACTCCCAACCATTTGCTCTACGATTTGTTATATAATCCCAACGAAACTCTCTTCATGAAGAAAGGAGAGGCACGCGGCGCCGTCACCAAAAACGGACTGGAAATGCTGCTATTGCAGGCTTTCGCTGCTTGGGAAATATGGAACAAATAGAGTAAAAAGGAAGGAAAGATGAAGAAAGGTATCAGATACGGTCTTTTAGGGCTGTTAGTAGTTATCATTATTGCCCTCGTAGGTGCGAGTTTCTATATGCTCGGCTATTCGCTGAGACCGGAGTACAATAAAGGGAAAGACATTCCCGGCTCCTACGAGTACATGCTCAGCGAGTATCCGCAAATCAAACCCTGGCTGGACAGTTTGCAAACTGTAGGTGCTTTGCGGGATACCTTCATCATCAACCCCAAAGGAGTGCAATTGCATGCCATCTATGTAGCCGCCCCTGAACCTACCAACAAAACTGCCGTCATTGTACATGGTTACACGGACGATTGCATCCGCATGCTGATGATAGGCTACCTCTACAACAAAGATTTAAAATACAACATCCTGCTGCCCGACCTGCAAAACCAGGGACTGAGTGGCGGTCCTGCCATCCAGATGGGATGGAAAGACCGTCTGGATGTACTACGCTGGATGGATATTGCTAACAATATTTACGGTGGAAACACCCAGATGGTAGTACATGGTATCTCTATGGGAGCTGCAACAACCATGATGGTATCCGGCGAGCCACAACAACCTTTCGTGAAATGTTTTGTGGAAGATTGCGGCTATACCAGTGTATGGGACGAATTCTCGCATGAACTGAAAAGCCAATTCAGTTTACCCGCTTTCCCGCTGATGTACACCACCAGTTGGCTGTGCAATGTCAAGTACGGTTGGAATTTCAAAGAGGCTTCTTCGCTGAATCAAGTGAAAAAATGTAAGTTGCCCATGTTCTTCATTCATGGTGATGCAGATACATATGTACCCACCTGGATGGTTTATCCTCTCTACGAAGCCAAGTCGGAACCCAAAGAATTGTGGATCGTTCCCGGTGCCACACACGCCATGTCCTACAAGGATTATCCGGTGGAATACACCGAGTATGTGAAGAATTTCGTAGGAAAATACATCCATTGATGTGATTTTTCCTATCTTCGTCCTACAAATACATTAGTATGAAAAGATTAATTTCCATCAGTTTATTCCTATGCCTGCTTCTATCCATACAGGCACAGAAGGTCTATACTACAGACAATATACCCAAAGTACATCTCCAGAACAAAATGCGCTATGTCTGCAATCCGGACGACATCCTCTCACAGGCTGCCTGCGACAGCATCGACCGTATGCTGTATGCACTGGAGCAACAGACGGGTATTGAAACAGTGGTTGCCGTGGTTCCCTCCATCGGCAATGAAGATTGCTTTGACTTTGCACACCGACTGCTCAACGAGTGGGGTGTGGGAAAGAAAGGAAAGAATAACGGTCTGGTCATCCTCTTGGTGACAGACCAGCGTTGCATACAGTTCTACACAGGATATGGTCTGGAAGGAGACCTGCCCGATGCTATTTGCAAACGTATCCAGACACGGGACATGATTCCTTATCTGAAAGACGGTAACTGGGATGCCGGTATGGTGGCAGGTGTGCGTGCCGTTTGCGGCAGACTGGACGGCAGCATGGTGAACGATACGGAAAACGAAGAAGACCTCTCTTTCTTTGGCATTCTGGCAGCAGTCATCGGTTTCTTTATGGTAGCCGGACTGATAGGCTGGATTGCAGCACGTGCTGCAAGCAAATGCCCCAACTGCGGACAACACAAGTTGCAACGCACCGGAAGCAAAATCGTTTCACGCCACAACGGAGTAAAAACAGAAGACGTCACCTATACCTGCCGGAACTGCGGGCACAGCATAGTACGCCGTAAGCAATCATATGATGAAAACTATCGTGGCGGTGGCGGAGGAGGTCCGGTCATCTTTGGCGGTGGCGGAGGCTTCGGCGGCAGAAGCGGAGGTGGTTTCAGCGGAGGCAGCTTCGGTGGAGGTATGGGAGGAGGCGGAGGCGCCGGTTCCCGGTTCTGAGAGCTGAAGCTCTCAGAGTTACAAGCTACGGGCTACAAGCGACAAGTGCCTTTCGGTGTCACAGCGCAGCAACTCGTAGCTTGTAGCTCGTAACTTGTAGCTAATTAATAATAATCATTTAATAAAAGAAAAGTATGAAGAAGTCAACTATTATCATTCTTGTTGTTTTAGCACTCCTCGTCATTTGGGGTGTCACTGGTTATAACGGACTGGTAACTATGGATGAAAACGTAAGCGGACAATGGTCGAACGTTGAAACACAGTATCAACGCCGTGCCGATTTGATTCCTAATCTGGTTAACACGGTAAAAGGATATGCATCTCACGAAAAAGAGACCTTGGAAGGTGTGGTACAGGCCCGCAGCCAGGCAACTCAAATTAAAGTAGATGCCAACGACCTGACGCCCGAAAAGCTGGCTGAATATCAGAAAGCACAAGGTGCCGTCACTTCCGCATTGGGCAAATTGCTCGCCATCACCGAGAACTATCCCGACCTGAAAGCCAACCAGAACTTCCTGGAACTGCAAGCTCAGTTGGAAGGAACAGAGAACCGCATCAACGTGGCACGTACTAACTTCAACAATGCAGCGAAGGATTTCAATACAGCCATCCGCCGTTTCCCGAAGAATATACTCGCAAGCCTGTTTGGCTTTGAGAAACGCGCTTACTTTGAAGCTGCCGAAGGAGCTGAAACAGCACCGCAGGTACAGTTTTAAATAAATAATTCCTAACCGCTACAAACGGTTCTATAAAACAAGCCCCCCTTCCACCCATCGGAAACTCCGCTATATTCGAGTTTCCAGAGTGGAAGGGGTACTTACTTTCTTTTAAGATTACTACTGTAAATCCGTTATTGCCTCCCGCAATTCCTTTATCCCGCTCCATGCCTTAAGGAATAAACGGATTCCTATCAGCACTCCAACGACAAGCCCGGTACACAGACCTATTATCATAGAGCGGTTACCAAATTGAGACATATCCCATATCATACTTATCAGAAGGGGAATAGCACACAATACACTTACAACTATTCCTACCTTGAAAGACATTCTGAAACGGCTTTCTGTCAAACATACCTCACGTACAGTCATCTTCAGACAATCTATCTTTCTTAGTAGTAACATCCACGTAAGTTGCCGAGCCATTATCACAGCAATAAACAAGAACAACAATATCCACGTCAGTATGCTGTAATTAAATCCATGTTGATGAACAGAAATCCAGAAAAGGATAGGTAAACAGAGTATTACTATAATCGAGCTTCGCCGCAATACGCGCTCTCTCACTTGCTTCACTTTGCTGTTTACCGTTTTATTCAGTTGCTGGTGCTGCTCCATTTCCAGACGCCCCAGCCTTTCTTCCATTATATTCCAGTTTTGTTTCAATTCTTCCAGTTCCATAATCCGCTTTATTTAGCTATTCGCTTGTTTGGTTAGTTTATCCTTAATCCGTTTCAGTTTCGAAGCTACGGTGTTGCGCGGCACGCCCACAATTTCCGCAATCTCCTCATAAGAGTTTTCGTCCAGCCATAGGAGGATGACGGCACGTTCAAACTTGTCCAATCCTGCAATGAGGCGATACATCTCTTTCAGACGCCGGGTGGTTTCGTTATCTTCCGCTTCCAGCCCGTAGAGGGTGTCGAGCGAAGTATGCTCACCCCGGCGTTGCTGCTGGCGGTAGAAGGAGATGCAGGTGTTCAGTCCTACGCGGTAAATCCACGAAGAAGGTTTGCCTTTTCCTTCATATCCGTCGAAACCCCGCCAAAGGTTTATCACAACTTCCTGATAGAGGTCCTTAAAGTTGTCTCCATCCGTGGCATACATATAGCAGATTTTATAAATCACCCGCTTATATTCCTCTATGAGAGAAGTGAACTGCTTTTCTTTCGTATTCTGTTCCATCTTAAGATAGTCTTTTGTACATAAGACGCTGGCTTTGGATATTAGTTGCAGGAGGAAAGAAAAAAAAGACAAGTGAAGGCTGTTTTCACGCTCTATATTTGCCATGTTTTGCCACCGCATTGGCAAAGTTTTGCCACCGCGATGGCAAAAGTTTGCCAAGCCTGTGGCAAAAGATTGGCAAAGTAATAGCAACGATTACGTCACTTAGAGGTCACTGTTTCAGTAAGGTTAGCTATAAAGATTTTATAGTTCATTTCTACCTCGCTCTATGCATACTTTCTGAAAAAAACTTGTACCTTTGTCGCGTATTTCTTTCGTAGAGAAGAGATATGTTTCCGATTTGGAGATATCATTTTATTATTCGTAACTTCTAAAGTCTGGTAAATTTTTACAAGCACGGATAATAAGTGAAGGTCTCCACGTCTGGGTTGCGTATAACTTTGTTATATACACTCTGGCGTGGGGCTATTGCTTATTATTGCTTGGCAGGTTTACCAGAGCCTTGAGGTTGAATAATATGCCAATAGTTCCCACGTCTTTTTTATGTTTAAAGAAATAGGGAACACACGACTACCCCTTTAAAACTTATAACACGATGAATGAACCTCTTACCTGCTCCTGCCAGATGAAAACCGACTTAGAGAACTCAACCGATGCGCTTTCTTTTCTCGAAGAGAATTACTCTTTACCCAGTATCAGGAACAATCTGAATAAACTTTCAAAGCAAGAACTGCGCTGTGCTTGTTGCCTGTTGGAGACTGCCTTAATGAGAATATCCCAAAAGAAAACGATTTGGACGCGATTGAAAGCAAAGAAGTAGAGTTCGGCTAATTTCTTACGCAAACTCAAGGCTATAAGCAAAATAATCGCTACTTTTGCGCATTCAATTGAAAAAACATATCAACTCATGAGTAACCAAAGATACATGATGCGTGGTGTCAGCGCGTCTAAAGAAGATGTGCACAATGCCATCAAGAACATCGACAAAGGTATTTTCCCGCAAGCTTTCTGCAAAATCATCCCCGACATTTTGGGTGGCGACCCGGAGTATTGCAACATTATGCATGCCGACGGTGCAGGTACCAAATCTTCGTTGGCCTACATGTACTGGAAAGAAACGGGTGACCTCTCCGTATGGAAAGGTATTGCACAGGATGCCTTGATTATGAATATCGACGACCTGCTTTGCGTAGGCGCAGTAGATAATATCCTGGTGTCTTCCACCATCGGACGAAACAAGTTGCTAATTCCGGGTGAAGTAATTTCCGCCATCATCAACGGTACGGACGAGTTGCTCGCCGAACTCCGTGAGATGGGCGTAGGCGTATATGCCACAGGTGGTGAAACTGCCGATGTGGGCGACTTGGTGCGCACCATTATCGTAGACAGCACCGTGACTTGCCGCATGAAGCGCAGCGACGTGATTGACAATGCCAATATCCGTCCGGGCGACGTGATTGTAGGCATGGCTTCTTACGGGCAGGCTACTTACGAAAAAGAGTACAATGGTGGCATGGGCAGCAACGGCCTCACCTCTGCCCGTCACGATGTGTTCTCCAAATATCTGGCAGAGAAATATCCCGAAAGTTATGATAAGGCAGTGCCCGAAGAGCTGGTTTACAGTGGCGGTCTGAAACTGACGGATGCCGTAGAAGGCAGTCCGCTGGATGCAGGTAAGCTGGTGCTCTCCCCTACCCGCACGTATGCGCCGGTGGTGAAAAAGTTGCTGGATGCGCTTCGTGCAGATATTCACGGTATGGTGCACTGCTCGGGTGGAGCACAGACCAAAGTGTTGCACTTCATCGGAGATAATTGCCGAGTGATTAAGGATAACCTGTTCCCTGTTCCTCCTTTGTTCAAGACCATTAAGGAAGAGAGCAACACGGATTGGGCAGAGATGTACAAGGTATTCAATATGGGACACAGACTGGAAGTATACTTGTCGCCCGAACATGCCGAAGAGGTAATCGCCATCAGCAAGAGTTTCGGTATCGATGCTCAGATTGTGGGACGCATTGAGGAAAGTAATAAGAAGGAGCTGATAATTAAGAGCGAGTTCGGAGAATTTAGATACTAATTAAATATCTGACTAATAAAATGAAGAAACTCATTTATATATTATGCTGCCTTTTTTGCCTCTGTATCACCATAGATATGGGGTGCGATATATGGGAACAAGTATCTACACAACCATTCACTTTCCGGATGTTTATGCGTATGCTCGCACTTTTGGGCTGGTGTTTCATCACTTATGGTGTCATCACCCGAAGATATAAATGGGTACAAAAACTTTGTAAATAGAATAAATGGCAGACAACAACACCATATTAGAAAAACTGGAAGGCCTCGTTGCCCGCTTCGAAGAAGTATCGACGCTGATTACAGACCCGGCAGTGATTGCCGACCAAAAGCGTTATGTGAAACTCACCAAAGAGTATAAAGAACTGGGCGACCTGATGAATGCCCGTAAAGAATATATCCAGGTGCTGAACGGCATTGAGGAAGCCAAAGAAATCATCACCAACGAAACAGACCCTGAAATGAGGGAAATGGCTCGTGAAGAGCTGGATGCCTGCCAGACCCGTCAGCCGGAACTGGAAGAACACATCAAACTCCTCCTCGTGCCCGCCGACCCGCAGGACGGCAAGAACGCCATCCTCGAAATCCGCGGTGGTACGGGTGGCGACGAAGCCGCTATCTTTGCCGGAGACCTCTTCCGCATGTACACCAAGTTTTGCGAAACGAAAGGTTGGAGAATGGAAATATCCAGCGTCAACGAAGGCGCGGCAGGCGGATTCAAGGAAATCATCTGTAGCGTGACGGGCGAAAATGTCTACGGAACCCTGAAATACGAGTCCGGTGTACACCGCGTGCAGCGTGTTCCGGCCACCGAAACCCAAGGCCGTGTGCATACTTCCGCTGCCAGTGTGGCAGTGCTTCCCGAAGCCGAAGAGTTCGACGTAGTCATCAACGAAGGCGAAATCAAATGGGATACCTTCCGAAGCGGCGGTGCCGGCGGACAGAACGTAAATAAGGTGGAGTCCGGTGTGCGCTTGCGCTACATCTGGAGAAACCCCAACACAGGCACTTCCGAAGAAATCCTGATAGAATGTACCGAAACGCGCGACCAGCCTAAAAACAAAGAGCGCGCCCTCTCACGTCTGCGTACCTTCATCTACGACAAGGAACACCAGAAATACCTGGACGACATTGCCTCCAAACGGAAAACAATGGTATCTACCGGAGACCGCTCCGCTAAAATCCGTACCTATAATTACCCGCAGGGACGCATCACCGACCATCGTATCAACTATACCATTTATAACCTCGCCGCCTTTATGGATGGTGGCATCCAGGACTGCATCGACCACCTGATTGTTGCGGAAAATGCAGAGCGACTGAAAGAAAGCGAACTTTAATCCCAAGGGAAAGACATAGCCCCGGAAACTTCAACGGCAGAACAGATGAAAGGACAGTTTTTAAATAAAGCATTTCATACTCTGGCGGAAGCATTTCAGAATTGCCTGAAACGTTTTCCAACCACAGTATGTTTTGTCCTTGCACTTACCGCCTATCTGGCTTATCTGGTATCTACCGAAATGGAGGATGAAAGAAAGCTGACACTGGTTCTGGGCTATTACTTTTCTGTCGGCACCCTGCTCTCGCTCACTCTCCACCTGTGGAGCGAAGAGATAAAGAGCCGCATAAAAGGAATAAGCGCACACGTCGTGATGCACATATTGCTCATTGCCGACGCAGTGTACCTCTACAGCCTCTCTCCCGAACGGTCGCTCACCGAGATAAGCATCGCCCACGGGGCAGCCATCCTGGCATTGTGGCTTTCAGTCTTTTTCCTCTCGTTCACCAAAGAAAAGAATGACATTCCGAGTTGGAATTTCGCTTCATATACCGTAGGAGCCTTTGTCACGGCAAACGTGGTGGGACTCATTATGAGTGGCGGAATCAGCCTGCTCGTCTTTTCACTTCACCAACTCTTCGATGTGGAGGTGAGTTGGAAATGCTACCTGTATATCCTTACCGTATGCAGTGTGTTGCTCCCGATGCTACTCTTCCTCGGCATGTTGCCCAAAGATGAACAAAAGCACAACCCGGAACCGCAACCATCGGAGTTCCTGAACGGAACCATACATTTCCTTTTCCTCCCGCTCATGGCAGGGTATCTGCTTGTGCTTTATATCTATGCCACCCGCATCCTTATCAATTGGGAATTGCCTACAGGCTGGGTGTCCTGGCTTGTAGTGGCGCTCATGGGGGGATGCATCGCCATCGAATTCGGACTATATCCGGCACGCATCAGTGAGTCGAAGCGTGCCAACGAATGGATTGCGCGTTGGCTGCCCGCCCTGGTGCTGCCGTTACTGATATTGATGACAGTCGGCATCATCCGCCGTTTCAACGACTATGGCGTCACCATAAACCGCCTTTACCTGATTACCCTCAACATCTGGTGTTATATTGTTTGCTTCGGACTTGTCCTTACCCGGGCACGCCGTATCAGTTGGATTCCCATTTCATTCTCCATCATCTTCCTGCTAACTTCCGTGCTGCCGGTGAACTATGCAAGCATCACCCGGAACATCATGCGCAGCAGTATAGAAGAAGAGCTGACGCGTAGCGGCGAAACAGACTTACCGCTCTCGCGCAACCAATATGACAACTGGCTGGATTCGCTTCCGGCAAAGACCGCATTGCAAATGAACGACCGCCTCCGTTACCTGCACTACTGGTTCGGGCGAAAAAGCATATCCGACTTTGTGGACAAAGATGCATCATTCTACTATGGCAGAAACCGTTTTGATGCGGACAACGATGAATCAACTGCCGATGATAAGGCAGACACCGACAATAATCTTCCGATATCATATAATGGTCAGTCATCCCCCCGGACAAGTATCGAGATACCGAAGGGATACAGCCGTTTCATCATCATACCGGAGCCAACCAGTTCGAGCAGGCGACTCGATATTCCACGCAAGTATTTAGAAACAGGAATATTGCCCGCTTTCCTCGGCACCCGGACAGACCAAATGAACGACACGGCTTATATCGACCTCAAAACCATTGGGACACTTCAACGCTATAAATACGGTGAAATGCCTCCTACGCAATTCAAGTGCAATTCCGATAAGTGCCTCTTCATACTGACAGGGTTCTCCTTAGATTATCAAAAAGAAGGAAACAAAGCTCTCCTGTTAAACATAAACGGCTACTTATTCAAGAAATAATAAAATGAATCATAAACAGACTAAATATATCCGATATGAATAAACAACAGCTTTTTGAAAATATCAAGCGCAAGAAATCATTCCTCTGCGTAGGTCTGGATACAGACATCAAGAAAATTCCCGAACATTTGCTGAAGGAAGAAGACCCGATTTTCGCTTTTAACAAAGCCATCATCGACGCAACGGCCGACCTTTGCATTGCATACAAACCCAATCTCGCTTTTTATGAAAGCATGGGTGTGAAAGGTTGGATTTCCTTCGAGAAGACCGTGAAGTATATCAAGGAGAACTATCCCGACCAATTCATTATCGCCGACGCCAAACGCGGTGATATTGGAAACACATCTGCCATGTATGCCCGCACGTTCTTCGAAGAACTGGACATCGACTCTGTAACCGTGGCTCCCTACATGGGCGAGGATAGTGTCACTCCGTTCCTCACCTACGAAGGAAAATGGGTAATCCTCCTGGCACTGACCAGCAACAAAGGTTCGCACGACTTCCAATTGACAGAAGACCCCAACGGCGAACGCCTCTTCGAGAAAGTATTGCGCAAATCGCAAGAATGGGGCGGAGACGAACAAATGATGTACGTGGTAGGTGCCACCCAGGGCCGTGCCTTCGAAGACATCCGTAAGATTGTTCCCAACCACTTCCTACTCGTGCCGGGCGTAGGCGCACAAGGCGGTTCACTGGAAGAAGTTTGCAAATATGGCATGAACGCCACTTGCGGACTGATTGTAAATTCCAGCCGTGGCATCATATACGTAGATAAAACAGAAAAGTTTGCCGAAGCTGCCCGCAATGCCGCTAAAGAAGTGCAACAGCAAATGGCGGAACAGTTAAAGCAGTTATAGCTACAAGATACAAGTGTACCATGCGGTATAATAGCGCAGCCACTTGTATCTTGTATCTTGTAGCTTGTAGCTCGTAGCACTAAAAGAATCTCATGTTCGAAAGGAAAATCATTAACGACCCAGTGTTCGGGTTCATCAATATTCCGAAGGGACTGCTGTACGACATCGTACGGCATCCCCTTCTGCAACGCCTGAATCGCATCAAGCAACTGGGCTTGTCATCCGTGGTTTACCCCGGCGCACAGCACACCCGCTTCCAGCATTCGCTGGGCGCTTTCCATCTGATGAGCGAAGCCATTCAGCACCTCACCAGCAAGGGAAACTTCATCTTCGACAGTGAAGCTGAAGCAGTGCAAGCGGCTATCTTGATGCATGACATCGGGCACGGACCGTTCTCCCACGTACTGGAAGATACCATTGTACAGGGTGTATCCCATGAAGACATTTCGCTCCTGCTGATGGAACGCATCAACAAAGAAATGAACGGGCAACTCACCCTTGCCATCCAAATCTTCAAGGACGAATATCCCAAGAAGTTCCTGCACCAACTCGTCAGCGGACAGCTCGACATGGACCGTATGGACTACCTGCGGCGCGACAGTTTCTATACCGGCGTGACGGAAGGCAACATTGGCTCGGCACGTATCATCAAAATGCTCGACGTGAAAGAAGATCACCTCGTAGTAGAGTCCAAAGGCATCTACTCCATCGAGAATTTCCTCACTGCCCGCCGCCTGATGTACTGGCAGGTATATCTGCACAAAACGTCCGTAGCTTACGAGAAGATGCTTATCAGCGCCCTGCTCCGAGCTAAAGAACTGGCAAACAAAGGTGTGGAATTATTTGCTTCACCTGCACTGCGTTTTTTCCTTTACAACGACATCAACAAGGAAACGTTCTATGCCAACCCCGAATGCCTGGAGAACTTCATCCAACTGGATGACAATGATATATGGACTGCTTTGAAAGTGTGGAGCACCCACAGCGACAAAGTTCTGTCCACGTTGAGTCTCGGAATGATTAACCGTAATATCTTCAAAGTAGAAATTTCTACTGAGCCGATATGTGAAAAAAGAAAAAAAGAGTTAACTTTGCAAATCAGTCAGCAACTGGACATACCCCTCTCTGAAGCGAGCTATTTCGTCTCTACCCCCAGCATCGAGAAGAATATGTACGACCCGGCAGACGATAGTATTGATATCCTCTATAAAGACGGAAGCATCAAGAATATTGCTGAAGCATCGGACATGCTCAATATTTCCCTTTTGTCTAAGAAAGTAAAAAAATACTATCTTTGCTACCAACGTTTGCATAGGTAAGTATAAAATATTCACCCAAGGACAAGGAAATATAAAAAAAAAGTCCGTTATTTGTGATTTGAAACCATCTAACAAGAATAAGACAATGGAGTTCTCTGCTAAACAAATTGCAACATTTATCCAAGGAGAAATCGTTGGAGACGAGAATGCGACTGTACATACTTTTGCCAAAATAGAAGAAGGCATCCCCGGTGCTATCTCGTTTCTGTCCAACCCCAAATATATATCTTATATATACGACACCCAAGCCAGCATAGTACTGGTAAACAAAGACTTCGTTCCCGAACAGGAAGTTAAAGCCACTTTAATCAAGGTGGACAACGCTTATGAAAGTCTTGCTAAACTACTCAACCTTTATGAACAAAGTAAGCCTAAGCGTGTTGGAATTCACCCGCTGGCTTTCGTTGCCGAGACTGCAAAAGTGGGCAAGGATGTTTACATTGCACCTTTCGCTTGCATCGGCGAACATGCTGAGGTGGGCGACAATACGATGATTCATCCGCATGCCACCATCGGTAGTGGTGCCAAAGTGGGCAACAATTGCATCATATATGCCAGTGCAACTATTTACCATGACTGCCGGGTGGGCAATCATTGCATTCTGCATTCCGGCAGCGTGATTGGCGCGGACGGTTTTGGCTTTGCCCCTACTATCGAAGGTTACGAGAAGATTCCTCAAATCGGTATCGTGATACTGGAAGACAATGTGGAAATTGGTGCCAACACTTGTGTGGACCGCGCCACTATGGGAGCAACCATCGTGCATAAAGGTGTGAAGCTGGATAATCTGATACAGATAGCCCACAATGACGAAATCGGTTCACATACCGTTATGGCAGCGCAAGTGGGTGTTGCAGGTTCCACAAAAGTGGGCGAATGGTGTATGTTCGGCGGCCAGGTAGGCATTGCAGGACACAGCCATATAGGCAATAAAGTGAGCCTCGGAGCCCAATCGGGCGTACCGGGTGATTTGAAAGATGGCAGCCAGTTAATCGGCACGCCCCCTATGGAGTTGAAACAATACTTCAAGGCTTCCATCGCACAACGGAGCTTACCCGAGATGCAGAAAGAAATCCGCCAGCTCCGCAAAGAACTGAATGAATTGAAACAACAAATAAATAAGTAACAAATGTTGAAACAAAAGACTCTGAAAGACAGTTTTTCCCTCAGTGGTAAAGGCCTTCATACGGGACTTGACCTAACCGTTACTTTCAATCCGGCTCCGGACAATCACGGATACAAAATCCAGCGTATCGACTTGGAAGGGCAACCTACTATTGAGGCGGTAGCAGACAATGTGACCGAAACGACCCGTGGCACTGTTCTTTCCAAGAACAATGTGAAAGTTAGCACTGTGGAGCACGGTATGGCAGCCCTCTATGCTTTGGGCATCGATAACTGCCTGATACAAGTCAACGGTCCTGAGTTTCCTATTCTGGACGGAAGCGCCCAATATTATGCACAAGAAATAGAGCGCGTAGGTACAGAAGAACAAAATGCCGTTAAAGATTTCTATATCATCAAGTCAAAAATCGAGTTCCGCGATGAGAAAACAGGTTCTTCCATCATCGTGTTGCCTGATGAGAATTTCAGCTTGAACGTGCTGGTATCTTACGACTCGACTATCATCCCCAACCAGTTTGCAACGTTGGAAGATATGTCAAAGTTCAAAGATGAAGTGGCCGGAAGCCGTACATTCGTATTCGTACGCGAAATAGAGCCGTTGCTGCAAGCCGGCCTCATCAAAGGTGGCGACTTGGACAACGCTATCGTGATTTACGAACGCAAGATGTCTCAGGAAGACTTCGACAAGCTGGCTGATGTGATGGGTGTTCCCCACATGGACGCCGAACAATTGGGCTATATCAACCACAAACCGCTGGTGTGGCCTAATGAATGTGCACGCCACAAATTGCTCGATGTAATCGGCGACTTGGCTTTGATAGGTAAACCCATCAAGGGGCGCATCATCGCTACCCGTCCGGGCCATACCATCAATAATAAGTTCGCTCGCCAGATGCGTAAGGAAATCCGCCTGCACGATATTCAGGCGCCTGCTTACGACTGTAATCGCGAACCCGTGATGGACGTAAACCGCATTCGCGAACTGTTGCCGCACCGTTACCCGTTCCAGTTGGTAGACAAAGTAATTGAAATCGGTGCCAACTACATCGTAGGTGCAAAGAATATAACTGCCAATGAGCCTTTCTTCCAAGGTCACTTCCCGCAGGAACCGGTAATGCCGGGCGTACTGCAGATTGAGGCCATGGCACAAGTAGGCGGCTTACTTGTATTGAACTCAGTAGACGAGCCTGAACGTTACTCCACCTACTTCATGAAAATAGACGGTGTGAAGTTCCGCCAGAAAGTGGTACCGGGCGATACGTTAATTTTCCGCGTAGAATTGATTTCACCTATCCGCCGTGGTATTTCCACCATGAAAGGCTATGCGTTTGTAGGAGAGAAAGTGGTCTGCGAGGCAGAATTTATGGCACAAATAGTTAAGAACAAGTGAATATAATAGGTATTAAGTATTAATTATTAATTTGGCTGCGCACTTATTGTTTAAGCGCTTTCATCCTGATAATTAATAATTAATATTTGATAATTAATAATTAAATAACATGATAAGTCCCTTAGCGTATATTCATCCCGAAGCAAAAATCGGGGAAAACGTAGAGATTGCTCCTTTTGTATTCATTGACAAGAATGTGGTAATCGGCGATAATAATAAAATTATGGCAAATGCCAACATTCTGTACGGTTCGCGTATCGGTAATGGAAACACTATCTTTCCGGGAGCTGTCATCGGTGCCATCCCTCAGGACTTGAAGTTCCAAGGAGAAGAAAGTACCGCTGAAATTGGTAATAACAACACTATCCGCGAGAATGTGACTGTCAACCGGGGCACGGCTGCCAAAGGCAGAACCATCATAGGAAACAACAACCTGTTGATGGAAGGAGTGCATGTGGCGCACGATGCCCTTGTCGGTAACTATTGCATCATCGGAAACTCAACCAAGATGGCAGGTGAAATCGTGATAGACGATTATTCCATCATCAGCGCCAATGTGTTGATGCACCAGTTCTGCCGTGTAGGCGGATTCGGTATGATACAAGGAGGTTGCCGTTTCAGCAAAGACATCCCGCCGTACATCATTGCCGGCCGGGAGCCTATCGCTTACAGTGGTATCAATGTCATCGGTCTGCGCCGTCGCGGATTCACCAATGAAACAATTGAGAATATTCACAATGCATACCGCATCATCTATCAGAGCGGACTGAACACTTCGGACGCACTGAAGAAAATAGAGGAAGAAATTCCGACAGGTCCGGAGATTGAATATATTGTCAGCTTCATTCAGAACTCCGAACGTGGTATCATCAGGTAATAAAACGATAAAGTGATAAGTGATAACAGTGTTACCACACTATCACATTACAACATTATAACTTTAGAGTATGATTTACAGATTTACACTTATCTCCGACGAATCGGACGACTTCGTAAGAGAAATACAAATTGACCCGGAAGCTACATTCTACGACTTGCACGAAGCTATCGTGAAGTCAGTGGGCTACACCAACGACCAGATGACTTCTTTCTTCATCTGCGATGACGATTGGGAAAAAGAAAAAGAAATCACGCTGGAAGAGATGGACGACAATCCGGAAATGGACAGTTGGGTAATGAAAGACACCATCATCAGCGAACTGGTGGAAGATGAGAAGCAGAAGCTGCTCTATGTATTCGACTACATGACAGAGCGTTGTTTCTTCATCGAACTCTCCGAAATCATTACCGGAAAAGAAATGAAGGGCGCCAAGTGCACCAAGAAAGAAGGCGAGGCTCCGAAACAAACCGTTGACTTCGAAGAAATGGCAGCCAATAGCGGCTCACTCGACTTAGACGAAAACTTCTACGGAGACCAGGATTTTGATCTGGAAGAATTCGATCAGGAAGGATTCGACATAGGCGGCGGCGAAAGCGGCGGAGCTTCATTCGAGGAAGAAAAGTTCTAAATAAGTTGAGAGTTGAGAGTTAGGCTGCGCTGTTGCGCTGCATAGCAACTCTCAACTCTCAATTTTCAACTTACCCAACTCTCAACTTCTCCAAGTATGAAAACCCTGATAGTGCTTATTGGACCGACCGGAGTCGGAAAAACCGAACTCAGCCTGCGGCTGGCAGAGCATTACCACACTTGCATCGTTTCTGCTGACTCCCGTCAACTCTATGCCGACCTGAAAATAGGTACGGCAGCCCCTACCCTTGAACAGCTGCAACGTGTGAAGCACTATCTTGTGGGCACATTGCAGCTCACCGACTATTATAGTGCCGCCCAATACGAGGCGGAAGTACTGAAACTTCTGGATACTTTATTTACCGAACAGGACGCCGTACTGCTTACCGGTGGCTCCATGATGTACGTAGATGCCGTGTGTAAAGGTATTGACGACATCCCTACCGTAGATGCGGAAACACGCCAGTTAATGCTGCATAAGTACGAAACGGAAGGTCTGGAAAGACTCTGCGCGGAACTGAAATTGCTCGACCCGGAATATTATAAAATAGTAGACCTGAAGAATCCGAAGCGCGTGGTTCATGCATTGGAAATATGCTACATGACGGGAAAGACTTACACCTCCTTCCGCACCCAACAAAAGAAAGAACGTCCTTTCCGTATCGTGAAAATAGGCCTGACACGTGACCGTGAAGAACTCTACGACCGCATTAACCAGCGAGTGGAGCTTATGATTGAAGACGGGTTGATAGAAGAAGCCAAACAGGTATATCCATACCGGACGCTCAATTCCCTGAATACAGTAGGCTACAAAGAAGTGTTCAAGTATCTCGACGGAGAATGGACGCTACCTTTCGCTATAGAGAAAATCAAGCAGAACTCACGCATTTATTCACGTAAGCAGATGACATGGTTCAAGAGGGATGAAGAGATTCATTGGTTCCATCCGGAACAAGAAACGGAGATACTGGCGTACCTCCGTTCGGTGATGTAATATCTATTCTGCTTCAAGTAAACTCTGATAAATCATTCTTATCGACGCATCCAACTCCTCATAAAGCTTCGGTATTGCTTGGGTATCGAGGCTTCCCTTTTTCCGCCATTCTTCTAATAATGGTTTTGTGGTACGAAATACTTCATCTTCCACAGAAGTAAGCGTTGTCATATAACCATCTCCTTTCTCCGGACTATACAGCCGTTCCCAGTTCAGATAACGTCCGGTTCCCATCCCTTGCTTATAACTGAAAACCCGGTCTGCCAGACGAAGCGACCAGTCGCTAAGCGGAGCAGCCTTACATTCTTTACTGAAACGAACCAACTCAGGAAGCAGCTTATCAGCACTTTTCACCCAAAGCGGAATGGCTATTCCGGTAGGAGAATAACCAAGCAGCGTCCACATGGTTGTGAGTTCCGCCTTCTCATCCGGCTTCACACCTTGCACCACCACAGAACACGATGTACTACTGCGCGGGATAAAATCCTGGTCAACAAACCACCCCGACGCCTGCGGACGGTTATAAGCACCATTACGCAAATCAATATCAAGCATACGGTTGCGGAACGAACGCGACAAGTCATTGAAGATAAACTGCGGTGTGATGCTACCTGTAGCCGAAGCCTTCATCAATACCTGATCTGCTTCCATATATCGCACATATCCGGCACCTTCGTTCACTTTACCTGCAAAGGAAAAGTTTGTGCGGGCAACGTAGCCATAAGGAGCATCCTTAGGATTATTAGCATCATACATTATGTACTTCTGATAATCCACCTCGAACATAACTGCACCACCTTTCGCATCAATCACACCTAAATTGGCCTCAATGTAACTGGGTTTGGAGATGGTATCCAGAAAATGACAGAAATCCTCTACCGTGGCGCAAACTTCAAGCGCACGGTAAATAATACACCCATTGGCAGCTCCCCGCTCCTCTCCGTCTTTCACGTCCACCAGGTTATAAGACTGGGTATTCATCAAAGCAAATCCGGCAGAATTGGTTCCCATCCATGCTTCTTTCAAATACGCATTATCACTATTCACCACAGCAATGAAATCATATTTCTCACCTTTCACATAGTCAATATGATTTCGCATGAAGTCCGTATCACGGTTCTTCCAAAGCAAAGGGCGACCGTCGGGAGTAACTTTGCCAGATACTACAGCAGAGGTACAGGCCAACACAGAGTCAGTAAGCAAGAGTGCGGTAGTCACCACACACAGAATTAATAAGGAGGTGCGTTTCAACATAAATCATCAGGTATTAGGAAGTCGATACAAAAATAAGAAATTCGGATAAAAAAGCGTCTGAATAAATGAGATTTATTTAGTTTATATTGGATATCCTTATAATAATACCTACTTTTGGACACAACTAAAAATGAAGGAAACCATGAAACAATTCCTCTCAGCGGCGTTACTAACGTCTATGCTATTAATCAGTTCCTGCACAGTAGTTCCCGCCTTTCGGATAGATGCTACGACACAAGGCATACAGACAGGAGATACGCTTATCTTCACTCACCATTCATTACCCGACTGGAAGGAAGTCGGTTCCGACACGCTGATTGCTACCAAGAAAGGACAGTTTTCTTTTAGTAAAATAATCGGTAAAACAAGCCTTTATAATATTGCATATCGTCCTTCCCAGGCCGAGCCCCTGGCCTATTGCAATCGCGGCTTTTCGTTTTATGTTCGTCCGGGCGACCATTTGAAAGTAAAAGGCGACATTGAATTCTTCCCTGCCATGCACAAAGAAGGCGGAATGTATGATGACCCACGCCTGCAACGCATCCTCACCCTGGACGACAGCATAACGGTGGAGATGAACAAAGTCTATCGCAAACTGCGCTATTTCGCCGATTTACGGGGTACCCCGCAGGCCAACCCAGATTCGATGATATACTATAACCAGGCTTACAGACAGTGCCGTTCCAAAGAATTGAGCGAAGCCCGGCGCAACTTCTACAACACAGCGGACGATAGCGAATACGCTGCCTTGGAATATATGCAGGTTCTCGATGAAATACCATACAAGGAGGCTCAGGAAAGATTTACCCGCTTCACACCCGAAGTTCAGTCATCCACTACCGGAAAGACAATAGAACAGTTGCTCAAGGCCATGAAAAATATCGAACCGGGAAACACTCCAAGTGAATTTACCGTTATCGCTGCCGACAGCAGCCGTATATCCTTGTCGGACTACCGGGGCAAATATCTGCTTATCTATCATTGGGGATATGGTTGTCCGGGCACTACCTGGGTGCATCCGCGCCTCTTGGAGCTCTACGCAAAGTATCATGACAAAGGGTTCGAAATCCTGGGATTTACCGGAGATAAGCGTCCTCAAAATCTTTCCGAAAATGCAGAAGCGGCTGCGCTCTATTTCCCACCCTGGCCCACCGTGTATACAGAACAAAAGGAAAATAATTTCATAGCAACCGACTATTACTTCAACGGAGTTCCCATTCTGATGGTGATTTCGCCCGAAGGCAAGACGCTCTTGCGGGGATATAGCGACATCTATCAACCGCTCAAAGATTTGCTGGAAAAGGAAATGGGCAAATAAAAATACCGTAATGCTTGACTTTGGCTTACGAATGTAGTATATTTGTGACCGTAATCCTGATTTAGATTCGGGAAGAAGACAGTGAGAGGAGTGACACAGGTTACTCCTCTTTTTTTGTATAACATAGTAAGAAATCAGGGAAAACATACCTTGTTTTCAGTCAAAACATACGATGCAATCACTCAAAACGCACCATCTGCCGGAGCAAAACAGACGATGTAAACAGAGTAAACACACCATCTGTTTCCGGAAAACAAGAACGGGAAAGCCGAAGCTCTCCCGTCCCGTTAATATTCCGTAAATCTGCTCTTGACAAAATCCGGGTAACTATTCAGGTATGATAGTTGCGGACAATCACTTTTTATTCATACTCTCCCCTGATAAAGATGACCGGCTTGATATATACTTCCAGTATCCCGTCCGCTCCGGTTTTCACTTCCATTTGTTCAATGTCAGTCTGATAGGCGGTTCTTGCAGGAACTTCTTTACCGTCGATATAGTAACGTACATTCCGCCTGTCCACCCCTTTCGTTCTCAAGAGGTCATCAATTTTTTTCGTTGCCTTTTCTTCCTTTACCTGTTCTCTGGATTTCAATGTAACAATTATAACCCCATTTATGCCACGTGTTCCATAGATTGCAGTGGCTGAAGCATCTCTCAAAATCTCAATCTGCTTAATATATTCAGGGTTCAATGCAGCGAAGATTTCAGAAGGAACTTCCATTTTATTCACGAGAAACAGAGGGTCATTGCCTCTGATAGGAACATGGTCTCTGATAACCAAAGTGCTGTCTCCTTTCGGAGACTGCTTCACAAGAGTTTCATTTTTCAAAGTATCTTTGAAAAACACAACCTCCTTCACCAAAGGAGTTCTGGCATGCACAGATATAGCGGCAGATATCACTAATAATAGAAATACTCCCCAAAAGAAGCTATATCCCCGGTAAATTCGTTTTCCTTGTCTCATAGCATTATCTTTTAAGTGATTAGATTCTAAACCGTCTCAAACAAAATTACTTAAAAGTAATGACTTAAACAAAGAAATAAGAAACAAAGTGTCTATTCGGCAGACAATTCCTTCAATTTATCAAGCAAAAACTCGCGCTTACTCACGTTCGTACCTTCGTCCCAATAACGGATGATGCCTTTTTTATCAACCAGCAAAGTAGTCGGCGTCACCTGTACCTTAAACAGATTAAAGAAGAACAGTTCATCAGCGATATGAGTAAAGAGGAAGGGACGGTTTTCCACAATCTTCTTTATCTGCTCCGCCGTGTTCCAGGTAGTAGAGAAATAAGTCACATCCGGACACACTTTCATCCACTCATTCAGATCCGGCATTTCCTTGATGCAGGGTCCGCAACCGGTATGCCAGTAATTCAGGACAAAAGGCTTTCCAAGTATATCCGCCTTTGTCCAGACACGACCTGTCGTGTCTGTTACTTTAAAGTCCGGGAATGGCTTTCCCACCCATTCGTCAAGAGTAACCGAGTTGCTGGATATGCTTATCATTGGTTCTGTTCCCGAACGGGAAATTCTTAAAAGTTCTTCCCCTCCGGGTACTTCTTCTACCGGAATCCGATACTTGACTGCGTACTCCGGCAGAGTTTTTCCCTTAGCCAACCTAATCTCCAAGGCCATGTGTCCTTCGTCATCTTTCAGCATGACTAAACGGTCTCCTTGCGCATTCCTAACTCCCGGTGGCATACCATTAAAGAAATACCCATCGATAAGATAATATTTATCACTGGTAGTCTGGGCAGAGCAAAGCCCTGCCCAAACAAACATCATAGAGAGAAACAAAAAGAGAGAATTCCGTTTCATATAAAATCGATTTGATTATTCGTCTTTTAAAGTGATTGTAACCTTCGGTGCAACTTTCACCTTAGCCGTCTTCATACCCACATAGGAAGCCACCAGCTTATCTCCCTTTGAAACAGACATCACAAAACGTCCGTCCACATCGGTTATTGTCCCTTTGCTTGTTCCTTCAATCAGAACAGCAGCACCAATGACAGGCTCTCCGTCCTTATCCTGTACAATGCCTTCAACCTTCATACCGTCGTTGACAGCAACATACTTAACGCCTTTGTTAGTCTTGGTAGTGATATAAATCGTCCCTTTATTAATCTCATCTTTCCTTACCTCGATACTTTCTATCTGGTCGACCGCCACCACTTCATCCAGTTCTTTCCCTTCCATATCCATTTTTACACCATCGACATAAACGGTCAAATCATCCTTGGAAGCAGGATTATCCCCCATAAAAACCTTCCATTGCTTCTTATTATCTGACTTGATTGATATATTCGACTTACCTGCTCCCTTCACTGTCAAAGAAGTAGCTGCCTTATCTACATCTTTTGTTCCTATAATCATAGGATATGGCTCTTGCTTCAAAGTAATCAGAATCACACCATTCTTTCCTTTTTCACCATACAACTTAGTAGCCGATTCATCCTTCAAAACAGTCATACTTTCTATACTTTCCGGCTTCAATGCAGCCATCACAGACGGAGCCACTTCTATGCCATCTACAATGAACAATGGTACTTCCGTTCCACGAATAGTTCCCACTCTTCTGTCTAGTGTTACTAATTGAGAACTCGTCACTTCTCCACCTTCCAACCTGAACAACACCGGCATCGTGAATTTCACCGCTACCGCCTTTCCCTTTTGCATCCCCGGCTTCCACTTCGGCATCGACTTCAGCAATCGGATAGCCTCAGCATCCAGTTCTTTATCTACCGAACGAAGAACTTTAGGTTCCGTCACAGTTCCTGCTTTATCAACAACAAACTGCACCGTGACACGTCCTTGCGTACCGTTTTCCTTTGCAGATTCAGGATATTGCATATTCTTCTGAATGTATTCCAAAGCAGCAGGCATTCCACCACCGGGGAATTCGGGCATCTGTTCAACCATTTCAAAGACCGGAGAACCTTGCAGTTTGTCACCCACCTCCGCAGGTATATACTTCACCTCTACAGGCTTCGCTGTATCTTTCAATACTGTGCTTACCTGCACAGCCTCCTCGATAGTTTTTGTGGCTTTTGCTTCCACAATTGCTGTCAAATCATTAACTTTGACGGCAGAAATGTCG
>CAMTFK010000021.1 GCA_947071285.1 uncultured Bacteroides sp.
TGGCACCATAAGCTTTACGCACTGCCAACTCCGACAAGCGACGGGACATCTGTGAGGAAATGAGTCCACTGACATTGATTGCGGGTACAATAAGCAGGATAAGTCCCAGCATAATGCAAGTGACCATAGGATTCAGGAAGTCGTCACGAAAGAACTGACGTTCGGTGTAAGTGCTCAGGTCGGGAAGTTTCAATTCATATTCTGTAAGCGAAGCATTTAATTGGTCGAGTGAGTTTTCTATCTGCGACTTCATCTCCACAGGACTAACGCCAGGTTTACACAATACCATAGCTTCAAAACCACCGCGCAATCCCTCACTGCCCCAAGCTGGGTCTTGGGTATAATAAGGTAGCCAGACCTCACCATAAGCAAAGGTAAACAGTGAACTGACATCTTCAGTAACGCCTACTACACGTTTGGGATAGAAATCCACAAAATAATTCTTTCCCAATGCCTCTTCCGCTGAACCGAAAGCTTCACGAGCCAAGCGCTCGGCAATAACAACCACATCGGCACAGGCATCAAATTCCTGTTGGTCGAAAGGACGTCCTGCAACAAAACGGATATCATACAAGCGCCAGAAGTTCAAATCGACACGGCGATTCTGACAACGCTGCCCCTTCTCGGGCGAAGCGCCACAATATTCCATGGTGGTATAACTCATATAAGTGACCAGTTCGGCACCGGGCAAATCACCGAAGATGCGACAGGCAGCCTGATAAGACATACCTGTGTTTGCATTACTATGGTCAGTCTTGCGATAACTGTAACCATAAGAAGAATAAACCATACGGTCGCGGTGCGACTCAGGACGGATATTGGCAGTCTGGATGTCGTAGACCATATAGACCACCATGACAAAGGCAATACTCACCGCCGTGCCGATGATGGAAACAGTACTGAAAAATGGATTCTGCCGTAGAAGTGAAAATGCTTGTCTGAATATCATAAGTATATCGTTTTATAGAATAACACTACTCATCGTGCAAGGCTTCGGCTGGTTGTAATTTCATAGCCTTGTAAGCCGGATACCAAATGCCAACGACAATCATCACCGCCATAAGCAACCACGTAAACACAGCCGCAATCAGAAACCGCTCAAACGTGAACTGCATCTTGCTAATATCTACCAACTCTGCAATCCCCACATTGAAGGCAATCAGCAGAGCAGGAACGGCAGCAACCGACAACAACAGCACCCCCTCACCCATCAGACGGAAGAACACGCCACGGCGGCTGGAACCCATCGCCATGCGTAGTGCCACTTCCTTGCGGCGTTGTTGTGTGCGAAACCAGAAAGTACCGATAACACCAAGAAAGATATTCAACAATAAAAAGCCAAGCACACAAAGCTGAGTTTTAGCTTCATTCATGTCTTCACGCTCACACATCTCACGCAAGTTACTGAAAGTAGTAACATCGAGCAGATATAGATTACCCACCTGATAGAGACGGTCAGCATCATCCATCAACTTCTCCATAAATTCATGGTCGGCATCAGGGTGCACACGTAGACTCAGTGTTATATAGCGAGCATCGGCATATTGTTTCAAACGTTCCAAATCAAGATATAAAGCAGCAAAAGAACCTCCCCACTCCGAAGAAGTATCGAAGTGGGACCAACGGACGGGTGTACCGACAGCTCCGATACGGACACGGACATCACTACCGAGGCTCGGTAGTCGGAGCTCACGGTTTTGCAACGAAGCAGCATCATCCAGATGCAATTCAGGATAGTCGGCAAAAAGATTGGAAGAAACAACAAGATGATTGTCACGTATGGCGGCAGCCATCTGCGAGAGCGTTTCTTCGTCTGAAGCCGAGTAACGGAAAACCCTGAAGAAGTCTGGTTCCACCCACAGCAGATGGGTATTCAGCGATACAGAATCCACACTTACATTCAAACCATTGCTTCCATCATTATAAGGAAAGCAATTCTGCGAGAGTGCCACGGCCTCCACACCGGGACGATGTCGCAGCCGTTCAGTCAGTTCTATGAGGTGCTGCATATCATCGTCCGTAGTCAGACTGGGATTGTAAATGGCTGATTTAGACGAAAGCTTGCTGACGGAAATGTTGTAGCAATGTTCTGTGTCGAAACCCATAGGGGCATGATAAACACGGACAGTAACCAATGTCCAATCCACGATATACCATAATACGACAAAGACCAGCAGCAACTCTATGAAGAGGAAAAGGCTGGCACGCCATTCATTCTTTATTTGAACCAGTATATTTTTCATTTGTCATTCCCCCCTTTGATTGATTGCATCCACTATATTCATCTTCGAAGCCCGCCATGCCGGAATGCCGGACGAAAGCAAGTTCATCAGCAGGCAAAAACCAAAGGCTGCAAGAAAAGCCCAAGGCGAAAGCAGCATACCCGGTGTCAACGAGGTGTCACCATTAAGATAAGCGTTGGCACTATTGCCAAAGAGAAAACCGTTCAGCAGGAAGGTGGCACCATAACTCAAAGCCAATCCAAGTATGCCTGCCAGCAGTGTAAGCAACAGATTCTCAAAGAACACTTGCCGCACCAACTCACCTCCCGTAGCGCCAAACGCCTTGCGTACACCTATTTCCGACATGCGCCGCCTCATCCGGGAAAGGCTCATTGAAGAGAGGTTTATGGCAGGCACCAGTAACAAGATGGCAATGACGAGTGTATAACGCAAAATAACTCCCTTTACATCCGGCACGTTAGCCCATTTGCGATAAAGATTGGCAAACACTCCGTCGGGTTGTCCGCGGTAGAAGACTTCCGTTTCAGACAGGCCATCATTATACTTGCGGCGCAACACCTCCACTTCATCACGGATAGCAGGAAAGTCGGTGGATGAATGTGCCAGAATCACTGCTTTCATCTGTCCCATCGTATCATCCCACCAAGCAAACCCGGCAGCATCCGTAGAGTTATAAGGTACCCATACTTGTGCATAAGCCGAAGTGGCAAGCATGGAAATATCTGCCACAACACCTGAAATCCGATACTCTACATGGTTCAGTTGCAAGGTCTGTCCGGCTACATCCGTAGTACCAAACAACCGCTTTGCCACTGTAGCCGAAATGACCGTACACGGCAATCCTGCATCACTATCAGCCTTGCTGAATGCTTGCCCACTCAAAAAACGGAAATGGAAGATGTGCCAGAACCGGTCGTCTGTCTGAACCATGTCTGCTGTCAATTTTGCTCCGGCAGGCAATGACGCACGTACCTTCTCCGGCAAAGAAATAAGCGCGACAGCCTCTGCCGTAGTAAGCGATTTGAAACACTTCAGTCCGGTTTGGACAGACATATGCCCATACGCTCCACTTTCGGTTCCTTTCTGCTTAACAGCCATTGAAGAGATGTAGAGTGAACGTGAACGGTTTACCTCAGGTTCGCAATCTACCAGACGAACCTGAAAGGTAATTACCAGTACCATAATCATGCAGATGGCCAATGCCGTACCTATGATAGAAACCCAAGTAATGATGGGATTCTCACGCAGGTGGTAGAGGGCTTGAAGGAAGTAGAGTCGTATCATGTTATTGCTATTTGTTTTTATATAGTTTGCTTATTCGTCATGCAAGGCTTCAGCCGGCTGCACCTTCATTGCCTTACGTGCCGGAATACCGATACCGATGGCAATCATCAACGCCATCAATGCAAAACTAATACCTGCACAGAGCAGCAATCTATCCCATTCCAGCGTTGTACCATTGCGCCACGAGTTCTGTTCCATGTGTGCCAGGTTCCAGTCAATGACCAGTGCAATAGGCGTGACTACTGCCAGCAGCAACAAGCCTTCACTCAGCAGACGACTGAAGATGGCATGGTCCGTTGCTCCATGCGCCTTATGCAATGCAATCTCCGAACGGCGTTGCTGCGTACGGAACCAGAACGTTCCAAGCAGACCGAGGAAGATATTCAGCAGCAGAAATCCCATACCCATCACGTAATTACGGATATCATTTGTCCATGCCTGCTGGAAATTACGGCGTATATCGTGGAAAGAACGAATTTCCGAAATAAAGAGGTTACCTATGCGGAACTGGCTTTCGCTGTCTTTCTTTAACTTCGTAATGAAATCGTTATCCTGTCCTTCACGGACACGAACACAAAGTTCCAGACCTACATAGTAGAAGGACTGCTTAACCAGAAAGCAATACGAAGAACGAGCCTGGTCGTAGTCATGATAGCGTACATCCTGCAAAGCAGCTCCCAGTTGATACGTCTTAGTCGTATCACCGAAAAGTTGGAAACGCTTACCTACAAACTCCGTCAGCTTACGGTCATATTTTCTATAAAGGTTATCAGAAGCCAAAAATTCACCCCGTTCCAGCATCTCCGCCAATTGTTCGGGTGTTTCACCACGTGTACCCTGATAGCGGAAGACCCGTACAAAATCTGGAGTTACCATTCTACGGATGGTCCAGCCGGGTGACTGAAGCGTATCATAACGCACCTCTCCGCTACTATTGCTTCCATTATAAGGATAGGAGTTTTGCGAAAGGCTGACAGCTTCCACCTCCGGACGGCGACGCAAGCGCTCTACCAATTCGGCAATATCAGCATGTGTGTCATCCCTACTCTTATCAGGTGTATAATCGGGACTCTTTGGTGTCAGTTCGCCCAATTCAATGAGATAACAATGCTCTATATTGAAGCCTCTCGGTTCCAGGTAAGTGGCAGCACGGGTATAGAGGTAATCCACCACATACCACATCACTACGCTCACCACCAGCAACTCCAACGCCAACCATAGGTTCGAGAGCCATTCATTCTTTATCTGTGTAAGAAGTTTCTTAGTCATTTTCTTTCAATGATTAATGTTTAGTGATGAGTGATTAATGCAGGCGTCCGCCCAATGCATTTACAATTCCTACTCTCGACGCACGCCATGCCGGAATACCGGAACTCAACAGGTTCAGTATGAAGCAGAACAGCAATGCCCAGCCAAAGGTGGAAGGATGCAGCAATATGCTGGCATCTACTGCCGGAGGACTTAGTGTCTGACTAAACTCTTGTGCGAACAATAACGTATTACCCAAATAAGCAAACGTCACACTGAGTAATAATCCCAGCACACCTGCCATCAGGGTCACTACAAGATTTTCGGCTATGATTTGTCCCATCAATTCCAGTCGTGTACTGCCAAATGCCCGGCGCACACCTACTTCGGCTACACGCTGGCGAAGACGACTTTGCGTCATACTGCTCAGATTGATGGCGGGCACTATCAGCAGGATAATGAAAATTATCAATCTCTGTCTGCGTGCCTGGTCCACGTCCGGTTCCTGATTGGCGGAAAAAGCGATTGCACTTTTCTCCTGGTCGTACGGACGGTTACGGTAAATCAATTCGTAGCCATCAGTACCAATCAACACATTATATTCCTGCCTGCGCCGTTCGGCTTCCTCGCGGATGGCATCAAAGTCTTCGCGGTCGCGTGCCAGAATGGTACAACTCATCATGCCCATATGCTCGTCACTCCACGTATCTTTCGTTATCTCTGTTGAAGTATAAGGCACCCATACCTGTCCGTACGCAGATGTAGCCAACGTAGAAACGTCTTTCACTATACCTATTACTTTATAGGGTGCATGGTTTAGCAGAAACTCACGTCCTTCAACTTCTGTACTTTGAAACAGTTTTCTGGCTACACTTTCCGTGATAACCGCTATCGGCAGCCCGGCATCGAATGCCGCCTTATCGTAAGGCTTCCCGCCAGTAAACGAGAAATCGAATACGCGCCAGAAAATATCATCCGTCTGCAACAGGTCAATACCTACAGCGGGCTGTCCCGGAAGGTTGACCGGAGTAGAGATTACCATACAAGTATAAATAGTCACCGCCTCGGGTGTTTTCAACGCCTGGAAACACTCGCGCGCAGTCTTTGCACTCATAGGACCGTTACTGCTTCCGCCACCCCAATTCTGGTTTGTAATACTCATGTAGCGCGCATGCAAAAAGCGGTCACGGTTACTTTCAGGAGCAAAAGGCGCTACTTTTACTTGCTGCATCATCACCACCAACATAATGAGGAAGATGGCAAGCGCTGTACCTGCTATGCTGACAGCACTGATTATCGTCTGTTGCCGTAGCTGTGCCCACGCTTGCGTAAAATATTGTTTAATCATATTGCTTATTTACAGTTTACAATGACCATTGTCACTTTCCTACTTTCAAGTTACGTGTATTCACACCACCGATACCTCCTTTTGAAATGTCGGCTTGTCCGGCACGTCCACTCAATGTAACGCTGCCTACACCTTCCATACTGGCACGCAAACGGTCACAATTCACATGAATATCAGCCTTGCCTACGCCTTCCATCTTCACTACAAGTGAATTGCATGTCAGGTCGTCCACATTTACCTTGCCAACACCTTCTATTTCAAATTTCACATCATCCAATTTCAATGCTTCATTGCAATTGAATGAGCCGACACCACTGAATTTCACGTTTTTCAGGTCGGGAGCAGTCAGGTAGATAGTCACACCTTTATTACGATTGTTGTCACCATTCTTCTTATTTTTGAAACCAATGATGAGACGGTCGTTCTTCACTTCTGTAGTCGTGGTAGTCACATACTCTTCCTTTCCTTCTATTTTCAAAGAATAGTTATTGCCCTGCGTGAAGTACACTGTTGCTACAGACGTCACCTCAACAGAGGAGAAAGCCTCAACTTTACGAATTTCGCTAACTTGCGGATCTTTTTCGTTAGCTGCATAAACTGTACCGGCTACTGCGGCAAATAATAAACTCAGGGTTATAAATAAAGCTTTCATAATCTTTCTCATATTAATTATTAATATCAATTTTTCTATTTATTCTTCATGTAACGCTTCAGCCGGTTGTATCTTCATCGCCTGCCGAGCCGGAAACCAAATGCCCACCATTACCATCAATGCTATCAGTAGCCATGCTCCAAAAGAGCCGAGCAGAAAGCGTACAAAACTCCACTCTACAGGCCATGTGGAAATCAGTTCCGTCCGACCGATGGTAAACTCTGCCACACCTATATTATAGCAAATAATCATGGCGGGTAATGTCACCAGTGTAAGCAGCAATAATCCTTCACCCGTCAGCAGGCGGAATACCTGGTTCTTTGTACTACCCATAGCCAGGCGTAGAGCTATTTCACCACGACGACGGCGGGTACGAAACCAGAACGTTCCGATCAATCCCAAGAATACATTTACTAACAGAAAAAGCACTACAATTGCCTGACTGTTCACCTTGTCCGTATCTCCGTTCATGACTTCAAATTGTAACTGCTGCTCAGTATAAGGCACAGCGTCAGCCACAAACAAATCGTCTACGTCCAGTCTCGGTGCAATCTCACGAACGAATTTAGCGCGGTAGTCCGGACCATCGGCAGCAGGTTTCACACGGAAAACGATTTGCGCCCAATTGTCAGCAAACTGTGTCTTAATCAGATTCTCGTCCATACGAAAGAAAAACCAGGAAGCATCACTTCCATAACGATACGTTCGGAAAGCATCTATCTTTCCGCCTTGCATGACGACCGACGTAGTATCACCATAGTAGCTCAACGGCGTGTCCAGCGAGAATGTCGGCATTCTCTTCTTGAAACGGTCGACAGCAGCCTGGCTCAACATTACGTTGTTCCACCCCACAGGTGTCTTGGCAAAAGGACGCTGCGGATCATCGTTCATACGGAACACATCAATGTATCCTCCGGTAGTGTTGATGATACGTGCGTTCACCCCGATAGTGTCCTGCGCAGCCAGTGAATTGTAGCTATTACTTCCGCTCATCGGTAAACTCCAGTAACACAGGGCAGCCGCTTCGACGCTTGGTTCCTGCTCCAGTTTCTGCAAGGCACGCAGGTATCTGTCGGCATTTGTCAGGGTGGTGTCACTAGTGGCACCTCCTATAATCGTGTTAAGTTGATATACATGATCGATGCTGTAACCAAGAGGGCGATAAAAAGTATACTTAAGGCAACCCAGCGAATCACAAAGGAACCACATCACGATGAATACCAGGAATAGTTCAGCCAACACCCAGACGTTACTACGTAGACGCGACCAAATCATACGTAAATTATGTAATATAAATTTCATAAGGTCTCCTTTTATTATTTATCGTTCAATGAATCTACAATCGTGCGGCGAGTAGCAAGCCAGGCGGGCAAGCCCGCACTCAGCAGATTTATCAGCAGGCAAAATATAAAAGCCAGAACAAATACTTGCGGACTGAACAAGGCTCCCATGCTTAGACTGAAATCACCTGCCGTGCCGATATTATCACTATTGGTAAATAACCAAGTGCGCATCACATAAACTGCAAAGTAACTGAATATCAATCCTACTATGCCTCCTATCAATGTCAATACCAGATTCTCATTCAATATTTGGCGGATAAGTGTACCATCCGTAGCTCCAAAAGCTTTGCGAACACCTAACTCACTGACACGTTGCTGCATGCGGCTATTACTCAATCCACACAGGTTAAGCGAGGGTACTAACAATATAATAAACAAGGCGATTCCATATTGCAGATAAAGCATTGGTAGATTAGGGCCTACATTGGACCATACGTGATTTACGTGCGCTACAATGTTATCGGGTTGTTCCATAATGTCTATCTGCCTCTCTTCCAAACCGGCATTGACGTCTTTCACCCGTTTCTCGACTCCTTGTTTAATGGCAGGGAAATCATCAGGAGTACGCGCCAACACAGCAATAGTCCTGGTTCCGTTATAGCTCCACCAACCGGTCACATCCAGTTCACCGGAATGGTACATGCTCCACACCTGCGCATAAGCATCCTTAGCTGTAACCGAAACATCTTTCACGACTCCAATGATACGTACTACCTCCCTGTTCAACAACATCTGCCGTCCCACAGCCTCCACTGTTCCAAACAGCTTACGGGCAACAGAAGCGCAAATAACCACAGACATCATCTCTCCTCCACGCTCCGCCTCTGTGAAGCTTCTTCCATCAAGAAACCGCATATTGAAGATTTTCCAGAAACCGGGATCAGTGCTCATGGCATCCACCTTCAAACGGTTGTTCCCATCCGTCAGAGATACCAGCGCCACATCTGCTGTACTGAAAGCCGTGCAAGCTTCCACTTCCGGAAGCGGCTGTATACACTCTTTCATAAATGCAGCCGAAGGTTTACCAAAGTTGTTCCAATCTTTATTCTCCTTTCCCTGTACATGCATAGCAGAGAAATAGAGGCAACGGCTACGGTTCACTTCCGGTTCCAAGTCAGCATATTTTGTTTGCCAGGTAATCACGATAGCCATAATCATGGTGATGGCGAAAGCCGTACCCAATATGGATATCGTACTCAGCAACGGATTCTGCCTCAGAATAACAAAAGCCTGACGAATGGTTTGCATAATTATCTCCTTCCTTTCATTCTTTCACTTTTCATTCTTCACTCTTCCATTCTTTCATTTGCCCCGTCATTCCACTTGGCGACCATCGAAGAAGCGTACCGTGCGACTTGTTTGTTTCGCCTGTTCTTCATTGTGTGTTACCATCACGATGGTGCGTCCGTCTTCCTTATTCAACTGATGCAGCAGTTCCATTACCTCAGCACCCATCTTAGAGTCCAGGTTACCGGTCGGCTCATCGGCAAGGATTATCTCCGGATTACCAATAATGGCACGGGCAACGGCTACGCGCTGGCACTGACCACCGGAAAGTTGTGTCGGCATGTGACGCATACGGTGGCTCAAACCCACCTTTGCCAACACCTCTTCTGCCAAACGGCGGCGTTCTTTAGCGGACACCTTTCTATATAGTAGAGGAAGTTCTACGTTGTCGAGTACATTCAATGAGTTAATCAAGTGGAAAGACTGGAATACAAAACCTAACTTCTTGTTACGAAAAGCAGCCAATTCTTTATCCTTCATACCATCCGTACGAGTACCGTCGATCTCAATAATCCCGCTTGTAGGAGCATCCAAAAGACCTACAATATTCAGCAATGTAGATTTTCCGCAACCGGAAGGCCCCATAATACTGAGGAACTCGCCTTTCTCTACTTCGAGGTTCACATTTTCCAATGCCACGGTTTCAATCTCATTCGTACGATAAATCTTGTTTATCTCAGTCAATTTAATCATAATGGTAAGTATTTAATTGTTATTAATTGATTCTATTCGCTATTTATTTGTTCTTCACATTTATTAATCAAATGGTATGCCAAAAAAGACATACACTCATTATCAGATAATTAAGTTTACAGACAGGTGTCCGAAAATGAACACTCTGTTCGTTTTCAGTTGTCCGTTTCCATCCTATTCGTCACGCAAAGCCTCAGCAGGCAATATCTTCGTTGCCCGGGTGACGGGTGCATAAGTACCCAGTAAAGCAATAATAAGTAATATTACATAAGTCAGTATGCTGACTATAAAGAAGTGCGTATACGGCTGATTTTGCAAGTAATCGGGATTCCCATCCATTGTAGGATTGGCAAAACCGGATATATAAACGCGATGTATTGTCAACGGCAGAGAGATAACAAATGCCACTGTCACCAACAACCATGCTTCTGTAAGGAACTGATTGCAGATGCCTTTCTGGGTAGCCCCCATGCTTCGCATCAATCCGATGTCCTGTCTTCGTGCATTACAACGTATCCAGAATGTGCCTACCATACCGAGGAACACGCACAGCAAGGCAAATCCCGCCAATGAATATTGCAGGCGCAAAGTATTCGTCACTCCACTTTCATTTTCATATTGACGACGAATATCAGCGAAGCGTCCCAACTTCGTGAAATAGAAATTACCGACGTTGAGTTGTGGAACCACTTCCGCCTTGAAACGCTTCTCAAAAGCAGTAACATCCACATTGGATTTTATCCGGAAAGTCACCATATACATCCGTTGAATCCAGTTATGGTTTGGAATCTTACCATCCACCTCTATCAATAGATTGCCCGGCTGTTCATTAATCCGATGTTTATAATCCTGCAACACCCCCATCACTTCATGGAAAGTACTGTCACCATATCGCACCTTCTTGCCCACTGCATCTGCAGTGCCAAAAAGTTCCTTTGCCATACGTTCGGAGACAAATACTCCCTCACGGGCGGCACAGTCTTCGGGCAAAGACATTATCTGTCCGCTCTTGGCATCCTTCATGCCGAATGTACGGAATACATCGCCACCCTCTGCCTGCACAAACAGGTAATACTGAGAATGCACCTTCAGTGTGTCATTGAAGTATTGTCCTCCATTCCACGAATTACAATTTGGGAAACTTGCATTAGTCACCAAGGCAAAACTTTCCACTTCGGGACAATTCTTCACCAGGCGGGTAATGCGATAAAGATTTTCCTGCCTGATGACAACACTGTCTTGTGTCTGGTCAAATTTACCATGCAGTTCATCATAATAATCCATATAAAGCGCGTATGCCCGCTCTTCATCATAACCGGGGTCAAGGGCCAAATTGGAAGTCAGCACATAGATAGGGTCGATTACCGTCCAGAGGAAAAAGCTCACGATGACCAGTTCCACAAATATCCACCCATTTTGCCGGCGCTGATTCCACAACTGGTGTCTTATTATCTTTATCATAGCATCTTAACGTTTAGAGTTCAACGATTGAATAATGTTGCGGCGCAATGCCCATATTGCAGGAATAAGCGCAGAAATCAGGTTCAGTAACACACAAAGTGCGAATGCCGCACAAAAAACCATCGGATTGAAAAGCATCTCGAATGAGAGAAAAGGTGTCTTCTCAACATCCGTATAACTGTCGAACAGAGTAAGTATCCAATCGCTTGCCGTCAGCACTATCAGATAAGAAATTAACAAGCCAAACAAACCGCCTATGCAGGTGAGCAGAAGATTCTCCCACAACACTTGTCCTATGAGGCTTCCGTTGGTAGCGCCATATGTTTTGCGCACTCCCAACTCGGAAAGACGTTCGTCCATACGCGAAGACATCATGCCGCTCAGGTTCATGGCAGGAATGAAAAGCAGGGCAAGCAACATATAAAGATATACCCTCAACTCGGATGCCAAGTCAGGGGCCCCGCAAGAATTTACACGGAATGTGCTGACCCAGTAGTCATCGGGTTGTCCCATAAGGTCATTCATATATTTAGGAGCGGCAAGATTGAATTTCCGGAAAACCTCACGCACTTCTTCCTTCAAGGCTTCTTTGTCGGTAGCGGTGGGAGCCGTCATATATATATCCGCACTACCTACCAACTTTCCGGTGTTGTCCGACTTAATCCAAGAGTTAAGCGTTATTGGCATCCATAAATCTCCTACGGTAGAAGGCGTAGCGGCAGAAACATCCTCCACCACACCGCAAACCCGGTATTCCTGCGCATCCATCTTAAAGCGTCTGCCCACCACATCATCCGTAGCGAATAGCCGCCTTGCCAGACTTACCGGAACTACCACTTCCCTGCGCTTCGCATCAATATCCGCTTGTGTGAAAGGCTTTCCATGCAGAAAACGAAAGGTAAAAACCTGCCAAAATCCTGCATCGGCATAAAGCGGAGTAATACCGATAGGCTCACTATTGTCAGGAACTTCCACGTAATATTCCCGATAACTACTTGATGCAGCACCAATAGCGTCCAAATGTGGCAAGTCCTGCAACATTTTCACTACATCGTAACTGACACCGGAACAGTTCCAACTCTTGTCATTATCCTTGGGATAAGATTTCATCATTTTCAATACGACCATCCGGTCGCGGTTATACTCCGGATATATAGCTGCAAACTTCACGTAAAAGATGATGAACATGGTCATAGTGAGAGCTATTGAAAGTCCCGTACCCACCACATAGATACCGGTAAAGAGACGATGCTGCTTTATCAGTGTCCAGGCTTGTTTCAGATAAAGTTTAATCATAGTATAGTTGTATTTCTATTATTCGTCACGTAATGCTTCTGTCGGCGGTATACGACTAATCTTGCGGGCAGGAATATAGATGCCAAGCAATACCACCGTCAACAGGATAAAGAAAACAATGAATGACACGATAAGGAAATGCTGCGTGAAATCCATAACCCAACATTCATCAATAATCTGGCTCCAATTACCGCCTTTCTCCAATCCTTCTTTAACAGCATATTGCAAATAAAGCAAGCATCCCGTCAATGCAGCTATAAACGTCAGCACCACTCCTTCACCCATCAACATACGTATAATATGTCCCGGAGTGCCACCAAAAGAAAGTATAATTCCTACTTCTTCACGACGTGTACGTGTCTGCAACCAAAAGGTGCCGATGACGCCAAGACAAAGATTGATTAAAAAGAATGCCGCCATTGTCAGATTGCGCCGATACATCGGTGTGACGTCATAAGATTCATTCTCTGTTATCAATGCCTCATAAGACCGGACGTTACGGGCAAAAAGGTTACCAGCCCTCAACTCTTTCACCATCCACGGCTGAAAATCATGCAAGAAACTCTTCATGCTTACATCCTCTCTCAAGCGAAGCAATATCCGCATATCATCGTAAACATCTTCCATATCAATATATATCAAAGGGCAAAAAATAACAGGACTCGGACGGGAATCACTGGTAGTTTTAAAAGTCTCCACCACACCGATAACCGGCGAATAAATTGTATCGTTACCCTCTCTGGACCAACAACGCTTATTACCCGCATTTTTAGTGTGGAACAAATATTCAGCCGTATTTGCAGTCACTACGATGTCATTTTCCGTATAGTCATAATCCGATAATTCAGCAGGCGTTCTGCCTCGTTCGGAACGGAAACCATACGTTTCGAAGTAATTCGTATGGGGTATAAATTCCATTATCCTTACCGGCAAATCCAATGTGTCACCTTCCGCACGGATAGATGTATTGGCATTCCCCGTTGAATTGGGATAAGCGAAACTTAATATCGGAGTAGCCGATTCTACGCCGGGATAGTCCTTTACCAATCGTGCCAGATTGAAGTAAGATTTCATAATCATGGCTGAATCCTCAGCCTCTTCATCATAACCGGGCGCTTGTGGTTGCAAGGTACTAAGGGTAACAAGACAAAGGCGGTCGGTATCATAGCCTAAAGGAATACTGCGGTCATACGTCGTCACAATAACCGGGTCAAGGATAATCCACGTAACAATACTGACCAGAATCAATTCAGCCAGCAACCAGCCATTACGGCGACGGCGTGCCCACAGGTTCTTTAATATAAGTTTCAGCATAGTCTTTATCTTTTTTCATTCAATGAATACACAATCGGCTTCCGCAGTGCATACCATGCCGGAATCAACGCTGATAATAAATTCAGCAAGATACAGAACAGCAGAGCAACGGCAAATACCGCCGGAGCAAACAACACCTCACCGGAAACCAACACATTCACTCCTTCCGGAACCGGTTCTGCCCAGTCTTCCAATATCATGAATACCCACTCACGACAAGCATACAGGGCGAACCAGGCCAACAACAATCCCAACAAACCACCCAGCAATGTCAACAGTAGGTTCTCCCACATCACCTGCGAAAGCAATCCGCCACGACCGGCACCGAAGGACTTACGTACTCCCATCTCCGACAAGCGGCTTTCCATACGGCTCGCTATCATTCCGCTCAAATTCAAGGCAGGAACGAGCAAGAGCACCAACAATATCAAAAGGAGATAGCGTATCTGCGCCCATGCGCCGGTAGTCATACTAGGATAGGGTTTAAACAATCGCTGCAAATGGGATGTGGGTTGTTCCCAAAGATTCACCTGCCACTCACCAACATGCAGCAGATTTTCCTTGCGGACAATTTCCTGAATTTCGGCACGCAACGCTTCGGCTTGCGCATCATCTTTTACAAGAAAAGTAACGCTAAATGCACCTAAATAAGGAATTCCAGAATTAGGGTCACGATATTTAGGGACTACACTATAAGGAGTATAGACTTGTGCATACGAATCTGAAGTAAGAAAACTGGCACTACGCACCACGCCACAAACGCGATAATTGACATAATCCAAACTGAACGAGCGCCCCACCACGCCTTCAGTCGTACCAAACAAACGACGAGATAACTCTTGTGTTATGACAGCCGTGCAAATACCACTTTCAAGGTCGGATGCAGTAAACGACTTACCTTCGGAAAAATAAAATGGATAGATGCGAAAGAAATTCGGGTCAACCAGCTTTAATTTTACAGTAAAATCTCCGCTGCGGTCGGCCGGTTGGATGTAATTGTCATCTGTCCTGTTATACATAGAACCGGAAATAACCTCAGCATTCTTCAACGGATAAAACCACTCTTGCAATGCCTGATAGGAAACGGCCCATTGAAAAGTCTGTTTATTCTGCTCCGTTCCTTTTTGAAAGCTTGCACTGGTTAGATAAAGCGTTTGCATGCGATTCAACTCCGGATAGACCGGGGCCACTTTGACATAGTAAATCACAGCCACAATCATAGTCATAGCAATAGCCAGACCTGTACCAACGATGTAAAGGGTACTGAAAAGCGGATTCTGCTTCAACAAGACCCACGCCTGCTTCAAATAGATTTTTATCATCCCTGAATATATTACGTTTGCTTATTCGTGATGCAATGCTTCGGCCGGTTGCTCTTTCATAATCCAGCGTGCCGGCACTGCAATGCCCAACATAATCATCGCTGCCAAAACTCCCAATGAAATAGCAAATTCTACAATCCAGCGACCTGCCGTATAAGGAACTTCCGCACTCAGTAAATCCATATGGCGAAAGTTAAATACAATAATAACTATAGGAACCAAAGCCAGCAGCAGAATCAATAATCCCTCCGCATTGAGCCAAGATACAACCCTTCCCTTTGATGCGCCAACAGCCATACGCAATCCCGTTTCCGAACGGCGTGCCTGCGTACGCATCCAGAAAGTTCCGGTAACGCCGAAAAATACATTCAACAATAGGAAGGCCACAATGAGTTGTACCATTTGCCAGTCCGTTACTACATAATCTATACGGTCGGCGCGCATCTCTTCAAACCCCGTTACGGCATTTACATAGATATTACCGGACGTCAACCGTTCACCCAGAGAGGCAAGCCATTCTTCCATCTCAGCCTGTGTCATATCACGCTTCATGCGTAGTGAATATTCCAATGAAGAAGGACGATACCACTCGAAAAGCTCTGCCATCGTAGAACCGCAAACTTTGATATAGAACGTGGGAGTAGCCGGCTCAAAATCATTCTCACGAATAGTGGGTGCAACAGCCAGTACAGGTGCATTATCCAGTTCCCCGGTATTCACTAATTGCCCGCGTGGCTCCTTCTCGCCAAAAAACTTCTGCGCCACCTTTTCTGTTAGGATAACCTCATCTTTTGCCGGGTTTTCCAGTTCGCAGATATGTTTTCCGTTCACGTCATGTATGCCGAAAACTTCAAAGAAACCGGCATCGCCCAGTTGGCGATGCAAAGATCTGGAATAAGTATTGACGCTATCTGCACCTGACGGTTCGACACTCGTCCACGAATTGCCCTGACTGTATGGACAACTGTAAAAGCTACATCCCACAGCTTCTACCTCACCGGTATTCATCAACCGCTGAGTCAGTTCCGTGATGCGTTCCCAACATTTGGCTCCACGTTCATCTTCTCCTGTATAGCCCTCGTTTCCGGGTTCTGTTTCTTGCAGATGAAGGCGCCAGCAACGGCTGATGTCGTAGCCTAAAGGCTCATTATAAAGAGTATATTTGCTGTAACCGGCATCTGTAATCATAAAGATGGCCAGCAGAACCAATGCCAGTTCGGCAAATATCCAGCCATTCTGTTTGCGCTGGTTCCATATCAAGGTAATGAGATGACGTATCATGGCTTATTCTTGATTATTCAACGATTTGACAATATTATACTTTCCGGCACGCCAAGCAGGAATACCGGCACACAACAGGTTCAACAGGAAAATGAAAAGCAAAGTTACCAGAAATGTTTCCGGACGTATCAGCATCTCCGCGTTGAATTCCGTACCTGACGGAAAGAAGATGTCACGTGTCAGTAACAAGACACCGATGGAGAGCATCAGTCCGAATATACCACCGATGAAAGTAATTATGAGATTCTCATCGAGAACCTGACGGAAAACATTACCTGCACTCGCTCCAAACGCTTTGCGAACACCTATCTCCGCACGCCGCTTACGAAAGTTAGTCAACGTTATGCCAATCATATTTAGCGCCGGAAGCAATAGCAGGAAAAATACAAAACTGCCTTGTCGCAAAAACCAATTGCCATAGGGAATTTCATCAACAAAACCATTATTATTGGTAACCACCAGGTCCAGATTACTCATCGGCCCGTTAAAGAAGCTGACGCCATATTCCGACGTATTCGCATTCAGTTGTTTTGCGGCCTTTTCCACTTCTGCACGGATAGCGGTAAAATCGTCGGTACTATGTGCCAGCATCACAATATTAAAAGACCCTACCAGTGCCTCATAAGCATTGGCAGCCGTTTCTGTACTGGCACTGGAATTATAAGGCAACCATACATCCGAATAAGCATAACGGGCAGTGCGGGGCACATTCTTCACAACACCGCATACCGTATATTCTGTACGATTGATAAGTAGCCGTTGACCTTGCGCCTCTGTTTTCCCGAAAAGTCGGCGTGCCAGTTTCTCATTGATAACTGCTTTGCGGATGCCGCTTTCATTGTCTTCATAGGTAAAAGGAGTACCATCCAAAAACGTATAATCGAATATTTTCCAGAAGCGGTCGTCTGTATAAGTAGCCCGATATTTGGTAAAGGTACGCTTGGCAACCGAACTGACGGACACCGTGTTACGGGCATAGCCACTCACCTCCTGCGGAGTCTTCAGATTATAAAAAAGCTCGCGTACCACCCGTTTTCCCATTCCGCCATTGTTCCAGTTTCCATCATTACTCTTCATGAAAGCACGGGTTGCAATGATGTGCAACATCCGTCCGCGCTCCGTCTCCGGTGCATATTCGGCCAGACGCACCTGTATCACAAGAATAATCATCATTACAGCGGTAATGGCCAATGCCGTTCCTGCAATAGAAAGCCCGCTAACCAGCGGATTTTCTTTCAGCAGGCTCCACGCTTGCTTTAAATATATCCTTAACATATCTTTCTTATTTTCAATTACTCCGAAAGGCACTTGTTACTTGTAGCTCGTAGCTCGTAGCTAATTCAACTTCAGCTTATTCTTATTTTTATACTGACTCATGTCGCTCACTACCACTTGGTCACCCGGCTGCAAGCCACTGATAACTTCTACAAACTCAAAGTTGCTATCACCCAGTTGCACTTTACGCTTCACGATTTCTTTATCAGAGTCACGTACAAAGAGGTCATACTCACCACGCCCTACATAATAAGAAGCATTGGCGATACGCATCACATCTTCTTTCACGGCATTCATCACATATACATCCGTCTTCAAGCCCGAACGCAAACGACGATTATTGTCCTCGTTCAACTGTACGGTGAAAGAAATTACTCCATTTTTTGACAACGGCGTCACACTGCTCACCGTTCCTTCCAGTTTATCACTGCCAATCTTCACAATTGCCTTGCCACCGGCAGCCACACGGTCACCATACGTATCTGCTATTTCACCTTCCACCTTGAAGTGGCTAAGATCGGAAATCACAGCAAGCTGACTTCCCTGAGAAACCTGTGCACCAATCTGGTTATTAATATAAGTAAGGATAGCTTTGCGCGGAGAACGAACTTGCGCATCATCCAGCGTACGCTTCATCTCGGCAAGACCTTTGCGGAAGATACTGAAATCCAACTCTTGCACTTTATATTCGGCAGCAAGCACTTCTTTCTCGTTATCATACTGCTGCTTCAACTGTTCGTACTCCAACTGGGCCACGTTATAGCTAAGCTCTGCCTGACGCACTTTATCCGTAGTTCCCGAACCCAGGCTATCAAGATATTGTTCGTTACGCAATTCCACTTTCTTACGGTTCAACTGCATAGCAGAAACCTTAATCTTCATAGACAGGTCGTTCAGTTTAGTCTGATTGTTTACCCGTAGCTGATCCAATTTATAACTGCGCATTTGCTCTTCGTCCAATAACTTCTTGTAGTCTGTCTCTACACTTTGCAAGTCGAGTTTCAGAATCGGTGTACCTACATCCACACTATCTCCACCTTTCTTATATATCTCGACGATACGCGTATTGATAGGAGAATTGATAATCTCTTCGAAAGCCGGCACCACTTTTCCCGATGCGCTTACACTGACTTCAATCGTACCTTTATCTACTGTGGAAAGTACCAGGTCTTTTGTTTTCACTCCCGTACGCATCAATGAAATGAGTACACTGATAACGATTATACTTGCCACACCGATGCCACCGTAACGGATAATTTTCTTGTTGCGCTCTTTGTTACGCACTGCTTTTGGTATTTCTCTGTCCATGTTGAATATTGAGTTATTTATTATTTTATCAGTTTTCAGCTTCCGTCCGCTTTTCAAAAACGAACAAGCATATTATTCACATTATTTATATATACTAAATGCGTGCCAAAAATGTAAATAGCTGAAAACAAGCAGATAAATAAAAAAGAAGGGTGTCCGATATCGAACACCCTGTACATTTTCGGATAAACCAAAAGCTTCTCTATAACTAACTTTATCTTTTGATAAAACTAAATAATACTATATCCGGCATCAGATAAAAGCTCCAATGCTTTCACAAAATTTTCTGTTTTTGTCAGGACATAATCAGTATTGTAGGTTGATACTACAAAGATACCTATCTTATTCTCTGCCAGTAAGGCGGCAATCGGAGATAATATCCCGATTAGCGAGAAATCCAAGACGCCTTGAATACGAAATGCTTTCCAGCCATCTTCCCTTTCTACAACGTTGTCCGGAACATCTTCGGTAATACAAACCAAAGAGATTTCTTCATCAGTCTTTCCTATAAAGCAATACTCGGCTTTCAGATTGATATTTGAAACATCATTTACTTTACAAACGGAAAAATCAAAATCGATTGTCTTTATCTCCATATATTCATTTTATTATATTTCATTTTCAACATACCAACGAGCCTATGAAAGGAAAGCTGAGTGGCAACTCAACAAACTAATATCGGAGCGCCTACAAACTAATGTCTGAGATGCAACAAACTAATATCTCGGATACTAAAAAATATTCTTACCATAAATGTTCTTGTTTCCTACAATAACTATGTAAGTTTCTTACATTAATTATAGAAGTTTCTTACAACATCTGTTGTATGAATAATAATTAGGCAAGAAATTATTAGTTGACTGCGGTGGTGAGATTAGTTGGATGCGGTGCCGAGATTAGTTGTTAGGGGAAGAGGTTCTAATCTGTAATGAGCAGAATCTATTCCCCTTTTATGCTAATCAGAATTTCCTATTATCTCAGCCTCAACCTGTCTCCTACTTCCGGAATATACTCGGCATCTTTCCGGTTCATCTTATACAGGTTCTTTAAACGTATGCCATATCTTTGCGAAATGGTATGCATGGAATCACCGTCTCTCACAATATAAACAGTATGCGGTTTGGAGGCTTTCTTCTTTTTCGATTTCAGATAGATAATATCACCGGCTTCCAATGTGTAATCTTTATGCAAATCATTATACTTCACCAACTTCTTCCAGCTAATATCGAACTCTTTACCCAGGAAGCGGAAGGTATCGCCATCACGAGCTACGACATAGGCTATATCATTAGCTATATATACCTGATGCGGCTTGGCAAGCCACGGCTTCTTCTTCAATTCCTTCTCCCAATTACGGTTTTCACGGTTGCTCATGCCGCGACTGTCGTACTTATAAAGCTCATAATCTTCAATAATCGTAATCAGGCGGTTGGCATAGGAAGGGTCTGTTGCATATCCGGCCTTTTTCAGACCACGCGCCCAACCTTTATAATCCGTAATCTTCAAGTCGAACAGGAAGGCATAACGGGCACCCCGTTTCAGAAATGCAGAATGGTCTTCGTAAGAATCACGGGGATTGCTGTAAGCACGGAAACATTCATTGCGCGCATCATCATCGTGCCGCACTGTGCGTCCGCGCCAGTTGCTGCCGCACTTGATGCCAAAGTGATTGTTACTTTTGCGGGCCAGTGCACTCTGTCCGGCACCACTTTCCAGAAGTCCTTGTGCCAGGGTGATACTGGCAGGTATCTTGTGCTCCTTCATTTGCTGCACGGCAAGCGGAGCATACTTTTCTATATATTCCACGTAACGGGCATTGCGGCGCTGCGCCTGGGCGGCAACGGCACAAACAAGGAGTGCTAGGATTGCGGTAAGTCTGATAGCGTTAATTCTATTCATAGCAATATAAGTTGAGGTCACAAAAATCTTAAAAAGAATTGGATTTACCAATCTCTTTTCTAACTTTGTAACATTAATTACAATATACCTTATTGCCTTATGAAAGATTTGACCTTACAAATTGACATTAAAATATACGAATATAATGAGTTAAGTGACGCTGACCGTGAACTTATGGATGCGGCACGTGAAGCAACCAAACGCAGTTATGCACCCTATTCACACTTCTCGGTAGGAGCTGCCGCACGACTGGCAGACGGCAGAATCGTCACAGGTACGAATCAGGAAAATGCCGCTTACCCGTCAGGGCTCTGCGCTGAACGCACCACTTTGTTTTATGCCAATTCACAATATCCCGACCAGCCGGTAGAAACCCTTGCCATTGCCGCACGCAATGAAAGGGATTTCCTCGATGATCCCATTCCGCCCTGCGGTGCCTGCCGCCAGGTGATGCTTGAGACGGAAAAACGTTTCAAACAACCCATGCGCATCCTTCTTTATGGTAAAAATGGAATTTATGAAATGAAGAATGTAGGCGCATTATTGCCACTCTCGTTCGATGCTTCTTCTATGGAATAAAAGGTGATTTGTGTCTTTCAAAAGAAATACCTATCTTTGCCCCCACTAACTAATAATTGCTACGATGAGAATTTCTAAGTAAAGACAAACCCTTCGGTAAACATCACCTTTTATATGCTTTATTATTCAGAACGCTGAGCATCCCGAATGTAGATGTTTAGCCCATACTGTGTTTGTCTGTTCCCCTTCCAATGACTTCCTTTACGGAAGTTTCCGAGATTTTATCCCGTTATTCACTCTCTTAACACAGTATTTATCATGAGTATTATTATCAGAGACCTTAGCTATGTCCATTCTGACAAGGAAGTATTGTTTCAACACTTAAACCTGACCGTCAATCCGGGAGACAAAATGGCGCTGACCGGAAACAACGGTTGCGGAAAGTCTACCCTGATGCGGATTATTGCAGGAGACTTATCGCCTGTGACCGGAACAGTCACCCGTCCCGAACATCTTTATTATGTGCCTCAACATTTCGGCCAATACGACAACCGGACTATCGCGCAGGCTTTAAGGATAGACCATAAACAGGAAGCGCTGCATGCCATCTTAAATGGGGATGTATCCGAAAAGCATTTCACCACGCTGGACGATGACTGGAATATAGAAGAACGTGCCCAAGCCGCCCTGGCAGCATGGGGAATGAGCGGTACGCCTCTTTCCCGTCTGATGGACGGCCTCAGCGGTGGAGAAAAAACGCGCATCTTCCTTGCAGGTATGGAGCTACACTCTCCTACCGCTATTCTGCTGGATGAACCCACGAACCACTTGGATACGGCAGGCAGGAAGCGACTATATGAGTTTGTGCAACGTACTTCTGCCGCCGTTCTTGTCATCAGCCACGACCGCACGTTGCTGAACTTGCTTCCCGCCATTTGCGAGTTATCTTCCAACGGACTGACACAGTACGGTGGAAACTACGACTTCTTCAAGGAGCAGAAAAGCATCCAGCTCAATGCTTTGCAAGAACAGTTGGAAGAGAAACAAAAAGCCCTGCGCCTTGCCCGGAAAACAGCCCGCGAAGTGGCGGAGCAGAAAGCGAAACAAAATGTACGGGGAGAAAAAGCCGCTATAAAGAAAGGTATCCCACGAATTATGATGGGCGCCATGAAAGACAAGGCAGAAGTAAGCACCAACAAGCTAAAGAACGTGCATGCCGAAAAATCGGAAAAGCTGCAACAGGAGATGCAAAGTATACGAAGTGCCATTCCGCTTGCCGAGAAGTTGAAAACCAATTTCAGTGCCTCAGCTTTGCATGAAGGCAAGATACTGGTCACAGCTACGGAAATGAATTTCCTGTATCCCGATGCTGAACGTCCTATGTGGCAAGAACCGCTCAGTTTCCAGTTGAGAAGCGGCGACCGCTTCTGTATTGAAGGTAACAATGGCAGTGGCAAGACAACTCTGCTGAAACTTATTTGCGGGGCACTTCCTGCCGGAAGCGGAAGTATGGAACGGATTGATTTCAGTTTTGTTTATCTGGACCAAGAGTACTCCCTTATCCGGAATGAACTCAGTATCTTGGAACAGGCAGAGCATTTCAACCACCGCCTGCTGCCGGAACATGAATTGAAAACGATACTGAACCGTTACCTTTTTCCGGTAGACACCTGGAACAAATCCTGCTCGTTGCTTAGCGGTGGAGAGAAGATGCGCCTTTCATTCTGCTGCCTGATGATTGCGGACAATACGCCGGATGCTTTTATCCTGGATGAGCCAACCAATAATCTGGATATTGAAAGCATCGAAATCATTACGGCAACTATCCGGGATTATGCAGGAACGGTTATTGCAGTATCGCATGACAAGGAATTCCTGAGAGAAATAAATTGTATGAAAAACCTGCTTTTGTCTACAAACCCATCCGGTTCGTCTCAAAAGGAGAAATAGCGTATAAGAACAATCTATCTTTGTCACATCAAGCTAAATAAAAGTTTAAATAATTAGCTGAACTATTCTAATTCCCCTCCTCCAGTCGGAGGAGGGGTGCCCGAAGGGCGGGGTGGTAGGTGAGAACTGTTCTTTATTTTTAATAGGTACTTAGTTGTTTTACCTACCACCTCCCCCCTTTGGGGTACTCCTCCTCCCAAGAGGAGGAGAATGAAGATAGTGCTGTTATCAAACATATAAAGCTTGATTAGCAATAACTTGAACTCTCATAAAAAAACAGATAAAGATGGATAAGATTAAATTCGTAGCAATCATAGCATTGTTTTTTTCAGTTTGTTGTTTCGCTCAGGAACGACCGGTACAAACTCTACGTGGCGTTGTGAACGACCGGGCATCCGGACATCCCATTCCCTACGCCACCGTACGTCTGACGGATATGCCGGATTTAGGAGCAGTGTGCGACAGCCTCGGCCGTTTCACACTGCCCAAGGTTCCGGTAGGCCGGCATTCGGTAGAATCTTCTTTCATGGGATACGAACCGGCAATCATACGCGAAATATTGGTGACCTCCGCCAAGGAAGTTTATTTGGAAATAGCCATGCGCGAAAACGTCAATGAGCTGAATGAAGTCGTGGTCCGTGCCAACAACCGGGACGAAGCAATGAACAAAATGGCCGTTGCCGGAGCGCGTATGCTCAGTGTAGAAGAGGCAAGCCGCTATGCAGGCGGATTCGATGACCCTGCCCGGTTGGTGGCTTCATTTGCCGGAGTGACACCGAGTGTTTCCAACAACGGTATATCCATTCATGGCAATGCGCCCCACCTATTGCAGTGGAGGCTGGAAGACGTGGAGATTCCCAATCCCAACCATTTTGCTGATATTGCAACTCTGGGCGGAGGAATCCTTTCATCACTCAGCGCACAGGTATTGGGCAATTCGGACTTCTTCACGGGAGCCTTTCCGGCAGAATACGGCAATGCTGTTTCCGGTGTATTCGACATGAAATTGCGCAACGGAAACAATCAGAAGAATGAAAATACCTTTCAGGTCGGCATCATGGGAATAGACTTCGCTTCCGAAGGCCCGTTGAGCAAGAAGCATAAGGCTTCCTATATCTTCAACTACCGCTACTCTACCACTGGACTACTGAACGTGGACCTGGGCGGAAAGATGGATTACCAAGACCTGAACTTCAAACTGAACTTCCCTACCCGCAGTGCCGGAACTTTCTCTGTATGGGGAACTGCCCTCATTGATAAATTCAAAAGTTCGTTCGACAGGGATCCCGGCAAATGGGACTATCTGGAAGACGCAGCGCAAGCACATTCCACGCAATATATGGCAGCCGGAGGTATCACACACCGCTACTTCTTTGACGAAAACACTTTGCTGAAAACCACTCTTGCCGGCACTTATTCCGACCAGGAAGCCTTTCAATTAAATTTCGACCGGGAACTGAATAGTTCTCCTTTCCTTGACCAGTACAGCAGGAGTACCAACCTGATACTGACCTCTTCGCTGAATCGGAAGATAAGCAACCGCTTCACCAACAAGACCGGATTCACGTATACGCAAATGTTCTACAATATGGATTTGAAACTCGCCCCCTTCATTGACAAACCGTTGGAGTTGATATCAAAAGGAGACGGAAACACCAGCCTGCTTTCCGCTTACAACAGTTCTTCATGGGGAATGAGCGACCAGCTAAGCCTGAACTTCGGCTTATACGGACAATTACTTACCCTGAATAATCGCTGGACACTGGAACCGCGCGCAGGTCTGAAATATCAGGCTAACTCAAAAACATCTTTTGCATTGGCTTACGGTATGTACAGCCGTATGGAAAAACTCGATGTATATTTTGTAAAAACACAAAGCACAGGTGACGAATCCGTGAACAAAAACCTTGATTTCACGAAAGCGCATCACCTGATGTTATCGTTCGCCTACAAAATGTCGAACAACATGAGTCTGAAAGTAGAGCCTTACGTACAATTCCTGTACGATGTTCCCGTCATGCGCGACAGCTCTTTCTCTGTCCTCAACCGGGATGAATTCTTCGTAGAAAACACGTTGGTGAACAAAGGTCGCGGACGAAACATAGGAGTAGACATCACCTGGGAACGTGCATTAAGCAAAGGGCTTTATTATATGGTGACAGCTTCTTTATTTGATTCGCGCTACCGTGGCGGCGACGGAGTATGGCACAACACACGCTTCAACCGGAAATATGTATTGAACGGACTGATAGGCAAGGAATGGATGCTGGGACGCAACAAGCAAAATATCCTTAGTGTCAACCTGAAAATGACATTGCAGGGCGGAGAACGGTATGCCCCGATTGATGTGGAAGCAACTATGGCGCATCCCGACAAAGAAGTTCAGCATGATGAAACGCGGGCCTACTCCATACAGCGTTCGCCAATGCTGATTGGCAACTATACGGTGAGTTATCGTATCAACAAGCGCCGCATTTCCCATGAATTCGCCATAAAAGGTATCAATTTTACGGGAGCCAAAGAGTACATCCAACACCTTTATAACATAAAAACCGAGAAAATAGAGGCGAGCGAGCAGAAAACGGGGTTAACCAATATCAGTTATAAAATAGAGTTTTAATTCCCTGGAAAGCCTTGTTTTCCATGAATTTATTCTATCTTCGTCAACTTAATTAAAAAGACTCCGATGAAAACAATACCTATCATAGGCAACGACAGTTCTTTCCTATACCGTTTCCTGGTCAGTCCGCGCCTCCGGCTGGCCAGACATGCAACGCTCATTGTTGCACTGCTTGTCATAGCCAGCAATCTGGTATTGTTTACTCTGCGGGATGCAACGGGGGCGTTGGGAAACCGGATATACCTACTCATATTCAATTTGTTTGTGCTGTATGGTTCTCTTTTCTATTTTAATCTGCTTTACCTGACCCCTCGCTATCTGCTCAAACAGAAATACCTGACGTATATCCTCTACTTGTCGGGCGGTTTAATAGTGGTATTTGTCCTACAGGCCACACAAGAATATATAGTATCATCTGTTCTGCACATACCTAATATTTTCACCGGATATCCTAAAGTGGCACTCGTGATGGATTATCTCTCCTCTTTCCCGTTGACACTCCTTAGTATTATCGGTGGTAGCATGACCGTCCTGTTGCGATTGTGGATACTGGAGAACCAGCGTGTAATGCAATTGGAGAAAATCAGGTTACAGTCTGAAATAGAACATCTGAAAGAACAGATTAGTCCTTCGATGTTGTTCCGGGTGCTTCATTATTCGGGAGAACAGGCATTGGTGAATCCGGGAAAAGCTTCCAAAATGCTGATGAAGCTGAGCCAGATACTTCGTTATCAGTTGTACGACTGCAATCGGGAGAAGGTTTTACTGAATACGGAAATCAAATTTCTCACGAATTATCTGGAACTGGAACAGCTCGTTTCGGGCAAGTTTGACTTCCGGATCAATGCATCCGGAGAAACCGGACGTACATTTATATTTCCTTTGCTTTTTATCCCGTTCATACAGTACGCCGTAAAGCAAACAGAGGCGCAGAAGGTACAACCGTGCTCCATTGAAATCAGTCTGGAAGTTACGAGTGATACTGTCCTTTTCAACTGTCAGGTAAAAAGAAGGGGACAAGGAGACGAGGGAACAAGGGGACAAGGTTCCTTGCAGCATACAGCAGATATTGCGCAGCCCTTTATCTCCTCGTCAACTAGTACCCTTGTCAACTATCAGGAACTGAACAAAATCCGGCAACGCCTCGACTTGCAATATGGAGAACAATATCAGTTAGAGGTAACTGACCAAAGCATCCGGCTTGAGCTGAAAGGAGGTGGAAAATGACCGGTAACCGCTTCACCAATTTCCTGCTCGCTCCTCAATATCGAGTGGCAAGGCATCTGTTCCTGCAATTTATCGTGTTTCTCATCACGGTAAATATGCTCTGGAATGAACCTATGCGACCGCTTGCATTGCCGCAAAGGTTAGTCGGTTGGGCCATTTACTTTTTTTCTATCGATGCGGTTTTCTATATTAATCTATATTGGTTATTTCCCCGCTTCCTATTGAAAAACCGTCTGCTGACGTATGCGTTCGGGGTGATTTTGGTGAGTCTGATAATCATTGTGGCTGTAGCTGTATTTCAGATTCTCACTGTCGAGGTTACGACTACCGCAGCCCATTCCCAACTGATTCCTATCCTGATAAATGCCATATCAGGAGTGTTGGCAATGGGATTTACCATAGCCGGAATGTCCGCCATACTCCTACTCCGTCACTGGATACTTTACAACCAACGGGTAGACGAACTGCAATCCGCTACCCTACACTCGGAACTGAGGTTTCTCAAGAACCAAATAAATCCACACTTCTTATTCAATATGCTGAATAATGCCAATGTGCTCATCCGCAAGAATCCTGCTGAGGCATCGCAAGTATTATTCAAACTTGAGGATTTGTTGCGCTATCAGATGAATGATAACTTCCGCGAGCATGTACCTCTCCGTTCGGATATCCGTTTTCTGAATGATTATCTCAATCTGGAGAAGATACGGCGCGACCACTTCGACTACAGCATCATCGAAGAGGGGGAAATTGATGCCATACAGTTACCGGCATTGCTTTTCATCCCATTTGTAGAGAATGCCGTAAAGCATAACTTTGACAGCGAACACCCGTCATACGTCCACCTTTTCTTTAAGATTGATAATGACCGCTTGGAGTTCCGCTGTGAGAATTCCAAGCCTGCCGTCGCAATTGCCAAAAGCCGGGTAGGCGGCATCGGACTGACCAATATCCGCCGGAGACTCGAACTATTATATCCCGGCCGCTATCTTCTGGAAGTGGCGGAAACGGAAAATCAATATACAGTAACTCTAAAACTGAACTTATGAATTGCATTATCATAGATGATGAACCATTGGCACGCGAAGCCATGGAAATGTTGGTGGAAGAAAATAAAGAACTTAGCTTACTGGGCATGTTCAACAATGCCGTGTCTGCCGCACGGTTTATGGAAGAACATTCTGTCGACCTTATTTTTCTGGATATTCAGATGCCCGGTATCACTGGCATAGAATTCGCACACACCGTCTCCAAACGGACACTTATCATTTTCACCACGGCCTATACCGAGTATGCACTGGACAGCTATGAAGTTGATGCCATTGACTATCTGGTAAAACCCATAGAACCGGAACGTTTTCAGAAGGCTGTGCTAAAAGCTCTCTCCTATCATTCGCTATTAATGAAGGAAGAGAAAGAAGCCCTTGAGACCAATGTTTCTTCAGAGTATTTCTTCGTCAAGTCCGAACGGAAATACTTCAAAGTGAACTATACCGATATTCTTTTCATCGAAGGACTGAAAGATTATGTCATCCTCCAATTGCCGGAACAGCGCATCATCACCCGCATGAATATGAAAGGTATCTCCGAACTCCTGCCCCAGGATATGTTCCTCCGGGTAAACAAGTCGTATATCGTCAATACGCGGCACATCGATTCGTTTGATAACAATGATATCTATATAGGTAATTATGAGATTGCCATAGGCAACAGTTACCGCGACACATTCTTTGAAGAATTTCTAATGAAAGGAAAAAGAAAAGAGTGATAAAGTGGTGAGGTGATAGAGTGATAAATTATCATTTATCAAAATAATCATGTACTTTTGTATTCCGGAATAAGCAACTTAACAGGTTTACATATATGATACAAATTCGTCCCAGCCAGCTTTCAGACTTAGACCGCCTGATGGAGATATTCGATCATGCCCGCAACTTTATGGCATCTGTAGGAAACGGAAACCAGTGGATCAATGGCTACCCACAGCGTGAACTGATTGCCAAAGAAATCACCGATGGACATTGCTATGTATGTGAAGATGAACATGAAAAAATCGTCGGAACATTCTGTTTTGTTCCGAGCCCCGATCCGTTTTATTCTCTTATCGAAGATGGAGCTTGGTTGAATGACGAGCCCTATTACGTCATCCATCGCATCGCCTCCGATGGAAGTTATAAGGGTATCGGTGATATTTGTTTAAATTGGTGTGCCAAACAATATCCCAGCTTACGTGCAGACACACATAAGGACAATATTATCATGCAAAACTTGCTCACGCGGAACGGGTTTGTCCGTTGCGGAATTGTGTATGTTTCCAATGGAACAGCAAGAATCGCATACCAAAAGATAGTCTGAATAATAATTGCTTCCACATAAATCTGCTATATACTGAATAAATAATCAAAAAACAGAAATATTATAAGACAATGGAAGATACGGAAAAACAAGAACCTACGCAGTGGTTCGTCTTCTTTAAAGACCAACTGCTGCTGAAAAAAGAAAGAACAGAAAAAGGAGAGATTAAATACAGTGTACCTTATGGTACGGAACCACCATTGAAACCCGGTACAGGTAGCACAATCCACGAAGTATTTCTGCCTACGGATGAAATGGTTCGTGCATTCGACATCGAACAACTTGTTGAGGAAACGGAGGACTGGATCATGGTCAACCTGCGAGGCTCTTACGAATACATCACCCTGGATGACTACAAAGCTGCCGGAAAGGCTTATCAGATATTGTATTGGGATCAGCACAGTCGCTTTTGTCCGGTATGTGGTACGCCTACGGAACAGCAGACAGCTATCATGAAAAAGTGTCCTTCGTGTGCCTACGAAATATATCCACCCATTTCTACCGCTATCATCGTACTGATACGCCGTGGAGAAGAACTTTTGCTGGTGCACGCACGCAACTTCCGCGGAACATTCTACGGACTGGTAGCGGGATTCCTGGAACCCGGGGAAACGCTGGAACAATGTGTAGAACGGGAAGTAATGGAAGAAACGGGACTGAAAGTGAAAAACATCACCTATTTCGGAAATCAGCCCTGGCCCTATCCCAGCGGATTGATGGTAGGTTTCATTGCCGATTACGAAGACGGAGAAATCAAACTACAAAAAGATGAACTTAGTGCCGGTGCTTTCTACTCCAAAGAGAACCTTCCGGAAATACCACGTAAACTAAGTATCGCACGGAAAATGATAGACTGGTGGCTAAATCAAAAAGAAGAATTAAAAAGTTAAAAGGAAGAGATAAATGAAATAAGAACAGATTGCGGAGGACACGCACTCAACAAACGAACAACTACGAATGAAACGACTCTCATTCACATCAACCAATCGCGTGCAACCGCAATCTGTATTTTATCTCTATCGGCAACTGCCTCCCGGCAGCCGACAACTTTTAATTCTTAATTCTTCTATTTTAAATTATCAGAGTCCCACCTTTCCCTCAATCAACAGTATCACCGCTATCACGGAACAAGCTGCAATAGCCAGTGCCAGCCAACGTTCGGCAGGAGAAAAAATGAGTTCGCCCTGCGCCCGGTTCTGTTTGCGTGCCACTACATAGAAGTAGATACCAACCAAATAGAAAATGGACGTCACAAGCAGGAGCAACAATCCGCCTGCATAGAGTAACCAAAGGCAGAATAAAGAAGACACGATACCGATAAAGCGGTATTGACCAATCTTCTTCGGGTCTGTTGTATTCAGTTCTCCTTTCATAAAGCTGGCTTTCACCAGGTAGATTCCACAGAACAGATAAGCAGGAAGTATCATGACACCGGTAATGTCGATAGCAGCATCGTAAACCGACTTCGCCATGGCAACCATCACCATAAATACCTGCATGATGATACTGGATATCAACAAGGCATAAATAGGTGTCGACTTCTTATTCTCACGCAGGAATGACTTCGGCAATATCTTCACCTGAGCAGCCGTATAGGGCACTTGCGCACACATCAACGTCCAGGCAATCCAACCACCAATGACAGAGACTATGACACTGAGCACCACAAAAGTGTAAGCCCACTCGCCCACCGCATGTTTCAGCACATAAGCCACGGACGGGTCATCCAACTTTGCCAGTTCAGGCTGGTGCATGATACCGTAAGACAAAACGCTGATTAATGCATAAAGCACCAACGCCAGCAGAAAACCGATAACACCCGCTTTACCCACATCTTTACTGTTGCGGGCATGGGCAGACATCACCACGGCACCTTCCACACCAATGAAACACCAGAGGGTGACAAGCATGGTACTCTTTACCTGTGCTCCTATGGAGCCCAAGTCAGGCGTATGTCCCCAGAAGTCAAAACTCAGCGCGCCTATTTTAAAGAAAATAAAGAGGATAATGACAATTAATATCAACGCCGCGAACTTCACGATAGTGACTATTGTATTCAGGGCGGCAGCAGCTTTCACACCTCTTGCCACAATGAAATACATGGCCCAAATGAAGAACGATCCAAACACCACCGTTTGCCAGCCATGATGAAGCAGCACAGGAAAGAACTCACCGAACGAGTCATTGAGCATCACGGCAAACGCCACGTTACCCATAGCTGCGCACAACCAGTATCCCCAGGCAATGTTAAATCCCACATAATTGCCAAAACCCTCTTTTGCGTACTGATAGATACCTGCATTGAGATCAGGACGGGCATCGGCCAACACCTTGAAGTTGAGCACAAGGAACAATACTCCCACCCCCGAAATAACCCAGGAGATAAGAGTGGCCCCTAACCCCGCTCCTTGTGCCATGTTTTGCGAGATATTGAAAATACCTCCACCAATCATGGAACCGAAGACGATGGCGACGAGTCCGCCCAATCCTAATTTCTTTGAAGTATCCGCCATATCACTTATTTAGCTAATGGTGCATAACCAAAGTTCAGGAAACCGATAGCCGTCAGACAGTATGCAAACGGATTATCGGAAGGTATATTGATGAAATTGTGGAATAACTCCTTATCACCGTCCTGTTCCATGCCACGCATGGAGAGTTCATGGTTCAACGACTTATTCAACCACATGCGTGCTTCTGCGCCCGCAATTTCATCATCAATCTTTGAGTCGTAATACTGCACATATTCGGCAGCAAAACCTCCCACAAACTTACCGTCCTTCTTTGCCCATACGATGCCCACGCCGGTAGCAATTGCTTTATGTTCGGCATAGTTGGCACCCGATCCGGCGATAATCACTTCCAGCACTGCTCCATGATGAAACTGGTCTTTGATGTCGGGACGGAAAGGCAGATAATGGAATTTCTGATTCATCTCCGGGGTAATGGTCACCAGGTTGCCACGTATTTCGGGCGGCATAACAGAGGTGTAAGGAATAACATTGAAATTTTCAATTCCGGCTTCGTGCAAGGCGAGGTCATAGGCAAAGGTTTCATAAGGCTGAGGTGGGATGCCGTCGTTAAAGGCGCCTGTACCACCAGTTACAAATCCGAAAATGGGATAACGTGTCCCTTTCATTTCATCCATGATAAAAATATTTATATAGTTAAAGTTTAGGTTAGGTCTTATTATTCAATCATTGTCAGGTGCTCAAGTCCCAGCTTCTTTTCCCACTCGTCGATAGGCATGCCTTTTAGGTCGGCAGCTTTCATTCCTTCGGGAATGGCATTCTGAGCCAGATAAATGTACGGGGCGCAAGTCAACGCGCAACCCACTTGATTCGGTTCTACGAAAGTGTATTTGTAGCCTACATAAATGCGGTCGTACTCTACCGACTGGTCTTGTCCGCACAGTACAATGCTGTTGGTTACTTTACGGAGTGAGCCTTCCAGGAAACCTATGATTTCGGCTTCGGTGGTACTATCATCGCCATACGTGTTGGCATCCTCGATGAAAAGGCAAGAACCGTCACTACGATTTTTCAGGATAGCGATGCCAATGGCCGACCATACCCACACGGGACCGCGAGCTGTCACATCCTTATTAGCGCAGATGACGTGTGCTCCCGGCATGGGTGGGAAACGTCGTTGCCCCTCACGTCCGAAGAGACGCTCACTTGCTTCCAGCAACGGGCGGGCATTATATACGGGAATAGCGGGTTTTCCGTCCGGTTGTTCCTGCATGTACATGGGTTTCTCCTTACCTGTAGCAATATCTTCATGTACAGCGAGGTCGTATCCCCATACAGCACCATTCTGGCCACAGAAAGAAGATACGGTCAGCATGTTGATTTGTCCGATATAAGCGTCGTTCTTTTCGCAACGGTCATACGAAACAATGTTTTCGGTAACTGCATCAAGGTCTTTTACATCGACTGTGCCCACCGAGAGTTTCATGGTAGAGATGTATCCCTGACCATTCGGAGCACCAGGGTTCATGTAACCCATACAGAATTCTTTACTTGGCCCTACGGCCTGTTCAATCACTTTAGCGGCATCATACTTAATGCCGGCAACAAGATCTTTCATAACTATTTTAGTTTAGGTTTAGATGTTGCATATAGAACGGCATTTAACAGAGAATGATTAGAGGATTGACTTAAAGAAGGTAAAAGAACCTTAATCCAAAAAGAATGCACACACTTCCCGGCGAAAATCGAGTAGGAAGAAAATGGAAGTAGTTTTCTTCCTACTTTCATTTCCCACC